>JAGOPV010000028.1 GCA_017991775.1 Candidatus Levyibacteriota bacterium
GCATTTTGCCATTGATGCTCAGTCGAATATAGTCTCTGAATTCGTGATAGTCTTTCTGATCTAATTTGAATCCCTGACTGTGTGCTATCTTCCAATAGACTGCAGGATGTATTGATGCACCAAGATGGGCGTGAAGTTCAGCGAGGGGGAAATTGGGGAATGGTGTATCCATATTTGAGTATAAGTTTTATTTTGAATAGTTGTCAAGAAAACTGGATTGACAGCCTAATTTGCGTCATATACACTGAGGGCAAATCAGACAATGGCAGTAGAAGCACCAATACTTTACATGGGAGCTCAATGGGGTGATGAGGGCAAGGGAAAGCTTGTTGATGTAGCCGCTCAAAAAGCAGATGTTGTTATTAAGTCAAATGGTGGCGAAAATGCCGGCCATACGGTAGAGAATGAGCATGGAGAGTTTAAAAGCCACTTGATGCCTGGAGGATTTGCAAACCCAAATGCCTTAAATGTGATCGGAGCTCACGTAGTAGTAGAGCCTCTCCAATTGCTTAAGGAAGTAGACGATATTGAAAACAGACTCCCCTTTCCAACAAACTTATTAATTGCAGGTAACGCTCCTCTTGTTATGCCATGGCACAAGGTTCGAGATGATGTTCGCGAGACAAGTAAAGGTGAAAATAGCCTAGGCACAACAAGGAAAGGTATCGGAGATACATATTCAGATTTTGCTCTAAGAGAAGGGTTTCTAGTTCGCGATTTAGTTAAGCCTGATTTTCGTGATAAGTATATGCGGGCATATGAAGAGCAAGATAAAATAATACGAAGGCTTGGTGGAGAAGCATTGGTTGGAGATCTAGAATTTGAAAATACACCCGAGGGTATTAAGGCGCTGGAGAAAATTATTTTTGATGCGAAACAACACCACTATATGGATCCAGAGAAGTCTTTAGTGCTATATGAAGAGGCTGGAGAAAGATTGAAGCCAATGATTGGAGACGTTGAAGATAGGTTGAGAGAGGCATATGAAGCTGGGAAATTAATTATTGGGGAGGCGGGTCAAGCAGCACTCCTAAGTCCAACCTCAGGATATCCATTTGTTACCTCAAGCAATCCAGGAGTTGCAGGATTCCTTATCTCAACAGGATTTAAGGCGAACGAAATGGGTCCTGTTATTGGAACGACGAAAGCTTATATGACTCGTGTTGGAAGCGGCCCAATGCCTACTGAGCTGCATGATGAAATGGGAGAGTATCTTCGAAAGACGGGTCGAGAATACGGGGCAACTACGGGAAGGCCTAGGAGAACTGGTTGGTTTGATGGGCCTGCGACAAGGTATGCTGTTAGGACATCTGGAATAACTGAGCTAGCACTTACAAAGAGTGATATTCTAGATGAACTGCCTGAGATTGGGCTATGTGTTGGGTATGAAGTTGATGGAGTGCAGTATGACAGAGTTGGAAATTTTGACCCAGATTTTATAGGCAAAGCTAAGCCAATTATTGAGATGGTGAAGGGGTGGCAGTCTGATACTACGGGAATAAGAGCTTATCAGGATTTTCCTGATGAGGCAAAAGCATACTTTGACAGAATACAGGAGCTCGCTGGCGCACCTATAAATACTTTTTCAGTTGGACCAAATCGAGATGCAATTGTGTATCGCTAAAAATATAAATTATTTCTATAATAGAGTATGATAATCGTTGTTGATTTTGGCTCACAGACTGCCAATCTCATCGAGCGACGAATTAAAGACCTTGGTGCCACTACCCTCTTTCTACCACCTGATGAAGCGATAGTTCAAATTAAAAAATTACGACCTGATGGCATTGTTTTGTCTGGCGGTCCCTCTTCAGTGTACGGGTCTGACTCCCCTACTATTGACTCAGCAATTTTTAAAATGGGAATTCCAATTCTTGCAATTTGTTATGGTATGCAGCTGATGATGCAACTACACGGAGGGGAGATTATTTCTGGGAAAAAAGAATATGGACCCTCGACCTTGCATATGGCACATGGCGAATGGCACATGGCAAAAGGAATTCAGGGCGAGTCGACTGTGTGGATGAGTCATGGTGATGAGGTAATTAAATTACCGGGTGGATTTGAAGTTCTCGGGTCAACAGAGCATGTACCCTTTGCATTTGTTGCCAATGAAAAAGAAAGGCTCTATGGACTACTCTTTCATCCAGAGGTTGAGCATACTCGGATGGGCGATATCTTTTTGCAGAATTTTATAACTCTGACAAAAACAAAAGTTGCTAAGCAAAAAATCGATACACAAAAAATTATTGATGAGCTAAGAGAAGTTGTGGGAGAAGACTATGTGATCGGAGCAGTCTCGGGTGGTGTTGATTCAACAGTTGCCGGAGCATTAGTTGCTAAAGCAATTGGCTCACAATTTATCCCATTCTTTGTTGACAATGGATTGATGAGAATTGGAACGGGAGACACTGTCAAAAAAATATTTGAACATATTGGGGTTAAAGCACAGATCATAAAGTGTGAGAAAGAAATGCTCGAACTCTTGAAAGGAGTTACGGATCCTGAGAAGAAGAGGAAAATAATTGGCGGATTTTATATCAAGGTTTTTGAGAGAGAGATGACAAAATTAATCAAAAGCGGGAAGAGCGTGAAGTTCCTTTTACAAGGGACGATCTATTCAGATGTGATTGAGAGTAAGGGGACAAAGCATTCGAGCAAGATTAAATCTCATCATAATGTCGGAGGTCTGCCCAAAAATATGAAACTAAAATTACTTGAACCACTTAGAACTTTTTATAAAGACGAAGTGAGACAGATCGGATCGCAGTTGGGGTTACCAGATGAATTTGTTTGGCAACAAGTTTTCCCAGGTCCTGGATATGGCGTAAGAATTAGAGGGGAAGTCTCAAAAGATCGACTTAAGAAGGAGAGGATTGCTGATGCGATAGTTCTGGAGGAGATCATCAAGGCAGGTTTATTTAGAAAAGTATTTATGTCGTTTGCTATTATGAGTGGCGCAGACTCGACTGCAGTTAAGGGAGATGGGAGATTTTTTGGAGAGGTTGTGGCAGTAAGAGTAGTTGAGTCAAGAGATGTGATGACATCAAAATGGGCGCATCTTCCATATGAGGTTTTACAAAATATTTCCTCAAGAATTGTCAATGAAGTACCAGGCATTTCAAGAGTAGTTTATGACATTACCACTAAACCGCCCGCAACTATGGAGTGGGAGTAGAATTAAGAATAAATTTTTCAATCACATCGGCAACTCCGTCCTCATCCACAGATGGAGCAATATAGTCTGCGATTTCTTTCAATTCCGGGACTGCATTTCCCATAGCGACCTTTAGGCCACAGGCCATAAGCAGTGGAAAATCATTGTATCCATCCCCTACTCCAATAATCTCATCAGTTGAAATATTGAGTGCTTTTGCAACCTCAAGAATTCCATGTTGCTTCGTCGCATTTTTGTGTGAGACAAGTATACCTGTCTGTCCATTTATCCAGGAAATGTAATTACTGACGTGGAGTCTTGGATTGACTGAAATTTCTTGTTGAACCATTAGAGCAAGGTCGTTATCAAATCCAGTTGTGAAAATTGAAAAAGGATCTTTTGGGATGTACTCGTGGGAATGTGGGACATTGATCCCGTCATCATTGATATAGAATTCAATTTCATTTTTCCTGAGTATTTCAACGATTGGAGAAATATCATCATGAAGAA
>JAGOPV010000020.1 GCA_017991775.1 Candidatus Levyibacteriota bacterium
AAAAATGCGATCCATGCATCTCAAATGATGCCGGCAATCGGGCACCCTTATGTAAAGCAATTCCTGCCCGAAATTACTTCTAAAGAGTACCCGGTGGCCGACATCACATAAATGTGTATCTGATGTATTCCTAAGTGCCTTGTTAAAGATCTGCTCACAGTGTGAGCATTCCCTGATTAAGGGAACCGCGTTTGACGCGGTTAAGGTGCTCTCTCTTATCAGTTCTCGACTATCCTCAAGGACACTCGACAACTGACAGCAGGGCAGTCATTATACTAAATCTTTCCTATCTACGCATATTTCCATATGTGGAGGTGGGAAAAAAGGCATTCAAATAGAGTTGGTCTGAGGCGCCCGAAGGCGCTCCAGACGTGGGTAGGGTGTTGGGCATAAGCCCAAGTTGTACTTGGCACTCGAAAGTGCCGGGCGGGACGATGGTCGCTCGACCGACGCGCAAATCGCGCTTCTTGTCGGTCGGTTCGATCGTTCCGCCTACTGTGATCGCTGACCAACCTTTGGGAAGGTGGGTCGCGAAACCGATGATGACCTCGCGGCTGCCATCCAGACTTACGCCTGGAAGGACTTCCCATTTCGCGTTCAGAGTCTGCGCGAGCTCCCAGACGGGCATACAGCGCCCGTCAAGGTTTGGGTAAAAGTGCCCGAGCCCGAAGGCGCAAGCGATAAGAGCGCCCAGAAGGGCAAGTGTCGTGAATCTGCCAAGCCATTTCCGCATTTTAGTTCTCCTTGCTGGATTCGCCAGCACGTTTGAAGAGTGGCCTAGCGAACTGCTAGGCTTTCTTGAATGCGAACATGCAGGATTTCAACCTCACAGACGAGAATTGGAATCCAAATGACTGCTGCCAGTATCCATAAGGCTTGACCTAGGCCTATCCCGGGGGCAATCATCATGATCCACCAAAATGGGGACAGGTAGTCGATTAGATCAAGTAAGATCTTTCGACATCCTATTTCCCCGTTCCTGATTTGGATCAAATTCCTCCAATATGGATGAAGGCCATTTTTGAGACCCTTAAATCCGTTGACATATATGACAGCGCCACGAAAACGATGGAAGACCGTGAAGCAGTAGAGAATGGTAAAAATCAGGTGCGCCATGAAATTGATCCTTTCTTGGTACACATCTGCGCGACGTGCGCAAAGAGTGGTACCAGCTGCTGCCAGATGAGCAGGAGTCATTTAAGAGCTACATCCATGTTCACATGCAGGCAGAAGCTAGTACCAATTAATTACTAATTGAATGCCTTGTTAAAGTACTGCTCGCACCTGCGAGCTTCCATGATTAAAGTGACCGCGTTTGACGCGGTAAAGTTCTATATTCTGTTTCGTTCTTTATCAAGACGCAATGTCTAGACTTGAACTCATCAGGCTTGCTTGTAGCAAACTACAGAGTGGGGACGGCTTTTTAGGGCCGCCCCCGGGGTAGAATGAGATACGCTCAGATGATAATGTAGAGCACATAGTGCTCGATGGGTGATGCTGCGACCGATCCTGGCTGCATGATGAGCAGGGTGCCGTCCTCTGTCCAGCCGGTAAAAATGAGAAGCTCGGGCACCTCGTCGATAAACGCCATTGGCAGCCGAATTGCTGACTTGAGCATGTTGACTGCTGCGCAGTCAGGATTGACCTGGCAGCTTGCAATCAGCGAGCCAGGCTCGCTGATCTTGAAGGTTACGAGTGCTTCGCAAACTCCTGTTGCGGGATTAGATGCAGACACTGTCTGTGTCCGGACGAGTTCTCCTTCGAGGGAGAGGATCGTAATGTCTTCAATGTCATCGGGGGCAGCGACAAGGTCTATGCATTTTCCTCCCATCGGGAGGAAAAGGAACCATCCATTGATGACCTGGCCACTGGCCGGGTCGATCACTGGATAAAAGTCCTCCTGCGTACAGCCGTCTGCCTCGCAATACGAGGCAAGGTCGGCATACGCGTACGGCCGTTGGGCCGTATCTTGCGCGCTTGTCGGCATGGTGAATACCATAATTGCAGCGAAAACGAAAGATACGATGACTGCTACTCGGCGGATCATTGTAGTTCCCTTCTTCTTTTCAGGACGTGAGTCCTAAGCTGGTCGTGGATACATACCACATAGATACCAGCTGCTGCATGGTGAGTAGATGTTGAGAATTTTCTCACCATAAAAATCACGCTTCATGCAGAAGCTGGTACCTAATTTCTGAGTATATCTTATTAAAGAACGAAAAAAGACAGATCTGTTGCGCATTTGCAACGTCTCTGCCTTATTGATATTCGGGCAGAATAGAGGAGATACTATCAAATATTATAGGACTTGTCAAGTGGTCATGCCAGACTCACATATATATAAGTGTGCGATTGACAAAAATCCTTTAAATCAAGCTAAAGCATTACAAATGAACCAATAAAAGATAAGTAGAAAATAGAAGTTATAAGGATAGTCAGCCAGCCGATAGCGCCTATACTTGTCGTGGGTGAGTGAGGCTAACGCCTATAGCGTCAATTACTAGCTTATGGCGAATGGGAAATAGCTAATAGTTGACCGAAAACCGAGAACGGGAGACTGATCCGCCAGCTGGCGGACGGAAGACTGAAATAAGCATGTCGTAGTTAGGTAGGAGGGCGCCGGTGGGGCGCCCTCCAGGGTGAGAAAAGGAGTGCTAGGAAACGTCTGAGCGTAGCATCGCGAATCTGGCCTGTTGGGCCAGGAGGCGCAAGATTTGGCGCATATTATCGCGATACTCGCTTGGGACGGCTTCGTCCTGAAGGAGATCGAGGATCTCGAAAATGACCGGCTCGCTAGATAGCAAGCTGCTAACATCCCGTGGGAGAAACCCAGCCGCTGCCAACATTGAGTCAAGTTGAGGCTGGAGAAGCTCCAAGGCTACGCCGAGTCGATCAACAGCTTCCCGCGTGGGCATGCGCGCTCCCGATTCTAATCGGGAGACGTAACTGTGGTCGAATTCGGCCCGTTCGGCGAGTTTGCTTTGTGAGACATTGCGCTTTTCGCGCAAGCTCTTAAGGAGTGCGCCGAACTCAGTTCTTCCGTGCACCGATTTTTCCTCCGGTGCAGGACGAGCTGCGATAGTTCCTTTTCTTGTCTGCACAAATCCAGCTGTTGTAACCATGCTTTTAGTGTCTCCACGGTAGTGTTCCGCATAGCGGAACGAGGTCAGAAGGTGAGTCTGGCGCGTGCCAGGCCCTTGTTGTTCTGCCTCTGCGGGGAGGCGAGATCGCGTCTGCGAAAATACTCCTTTCCAAGGGGTAATTGTGTGTGAGTCAGTGGTCCACCTCGGTATGAGGTGAGCGGGCTCCACATTGTCACTACGACATGCTATTAATGTGCACTAGAGAACACAGATGTCCTGATCACTCAGAACAAGAAAGTATCCGATAGTGTGTGAATTGTATCTAAAATGGGGGAGGGAGTCAATCATTTGCATTGAAAGAAGTGAATTATGAGGAGTAGGCAAAGAAAAACCCCTGCCTGGTCAGATGACCAAACAGGGGTGGAAATAGGGATGGCGCGAGCAAAGCGCAGATTAAGTCCCTTCAGGGATTATCCACTTGCTCGCGCCGGGAAAAAAATGTGCCGGCCAGACCCGTTGGAGCTCATGCTCTCAGACCTGGCCGACCGGATCGGTTGCTATTCCGGGCTGTCGCCCGGCTTTTCGGCGATTCCGCCGGCATTGCTCTCGCCGAGGCTGCCGCCGTTGCTCGAACCAATCTCGCTCGAAGGCTTCTCGCCGACGTTCTCGGTTTGCGTGCTCGAATTAGCCCATTTTACATTGGACCATCGCATTTTTTTACCCTCTGGCAGTGCTCGTATGAGCAGATCTGTTGGTCTCCCACCGATTGTGGGATCCTTGCGACCTGCATTTGTTGAGCCTACCTTACGCCCTCCTCGTCAGTGAGGTAGGGGCGAAAGTCAGGCTCAACATGGAGCACATCTGTAAAAGTTCAATCTTGCTTATAAACGCAATGTTCAAAGCAAGAAATGGATAATAGCAAAACCTATAGCATATGTCAACAGGGTGAAATAAAGAGGAAGGGAGCTTGTTTGTGGATATAAAGAAAGACAAAGGAGTGTCATATTCTGCGTGACAACTTGCCAGGAAAATAAAGAGGAGGACCTCGAATTCATCAGCGTGATGAGTGAGAGCAAAAACTCTATTTAGTGGGTGTTGGATATCTCTTGTGAGAACTGGAGGGTGCCGATTGGCACCCTCCAGTAACGAAGAAACGCCTACCGCCGGACTGGGCGGGTTATGCGACGGCGGTCTCCGCGGCACTGATCGACTTGATCGACGGGGCGACAGCGACGAGCCGACTGTGTTCGGCGAGGCCTCCAGAGGCGGCGTGATTCGAGTGCGAAAGCGCAGCGGACGACTCGAGACCGGTGCGAGACTTCAGGGCGTCGAGGGTGCCACGTGTCTTAACGGCACTCATAATTGGATTACTCCTTTACTAGTTGCCTGACGGTCGTGTTTCCGAGACGATCTTGGGAGTACAGAAGCTCAGCTGAGCTCTGTCATTGCATATTATCTTCCTCGGCCCAAGCCCGGGAAGACCTGGTTTTGTAGTGAGGGGTTACCGCGGAGGCGGTAGTCCGGTAAGCGAACCGTCTGCCTTCAGGGGATTTTTCCACCTCATCGCAGATTCCTTTACTACATCGAACCGACGTGCTTCCATCATTTGGAAGCAGCCATTACTCACAAGTCTGTGAGCGCTGACTCTCAATTACGAACCATATGGTGGTGGGGTTCGAGACTCAGAGTCTGCGCTTACAGTTGAGACATATCCATCCTTTGTCTTATTAAGGTGCGTATAAATAAGAAAAAAAGCAATCCGTAAAGATTGCCTTATCTTAGGCAGAGAATACACCTGTGTCTGGGGTCTGTCAAGAGGTATTTCTAGGCATGAGGTAATTCATTGCGAAAGCGGGTTCTTTCCAGTATTATTATACCTATGGCATCATCTATCAACGAGGCCGAAATCGGATCCGAGAAGAGGGTAATCCTGGAGATCAAGACGTCACGTTCCAGTGAGGAGACCCCGGAGGCGATGAAGCAGTTCCTGACAAATTTGACCAATTTGCGCTTGCGCCATATGCTCGTGCGCAAAAAAGGTGTGCCAATCAGTCTTGAGATGGTGGTCCTAAATCAAGTCATTAATTTCTATATCACAGCTCCTGCAGAGTTTCAGTCTTTTATTGAAAGTCAGCTCGTATCACAATATCCAAAGGCTTCAATCCAAAAGGTGAGTGATTATCTCCCTGAGATCCTCAGCAATCCCGTCACGCTTTCTTTGGGTCAGCTCAAGCTTGAGCATGACTATTACTATCCAATTCGAACCACGGCAGATTTTAAAGAAGTTGATCCACTCTCAAGTGTGATCGCGGCACTCTCCAAGAACCAAGCATCAGACAAAGTCGTTATCCAGTATCTTTTGTATCCTGTCTCAAATAGCTGGCAAAAATCTGGAAAGAGTAAGGCTAGTAGTAAGTCGGTGGACTCAAGCGGAGCGTCGACCTCCAATCCATATGCCTCAATGATCGAGCAGAAAGTCGCACTCCCAGGCTTTAAAGTAGCAATGCGCGTAGCTGTGAACGGGGAGTCCAAGGCTCGTAGTTCTCAGTATCTTCTAGAGATCGCAAATACTTTCTCATCATTTAACAACCCGTCTGGGAACAACCTGCGAATCAAAAAACCTCTGCTATGGCAGCAGGATAGGCTTAAGAGTGTGATGCTGACTCGATCCCGATCTTTCATGCCAAGTCATCAATATCTCAACGTAGATGAGCTCTCAACGCTTTTCCATCTTCCGACGATGAAGTTGTCAAATATTCCAAACGTCTCCTGGCAGCAGGTGATCCTCTCTGACGCTCCAGGTAATTTGCCTGTGGCAGAGGTGATGACTGATGAGGAGAAGGAGAATGCTAATTTCTTTGCGCGCACACAGTTTCGCAACAAGCCTACAGTCTTTGGTATCAAGACGAAGGATAGGCGTCGCCATTTCTATGTAATCGGGAAGACCGGTACTGGAAAGTCGACGCTTATTGCAAATATGGCGATCAACGACATGCGCCAGAGGCGGGGCTTTTGCATCATCGATCCGCACGGAGACCTTTGTGAGACTGTTATGGACTATGTGCCCTCATATAGAGTTAATGATGTTATCTATCTTGATCCATCAGAGAAGGAGTTTGCATTTTCCCTCAATCCATTCGAAGTGAAAGACGAGGCTCAAAAAGAGCTTACCATCTCAGGTATCGTAGCTATTTTCCAGAAGATCTTCGCTGACTCATGGGGCCCACGTCTTGAATATATCTTGCGCAACACGCTTCAGAGTGTGATCGAGATGCCAGATGCCACGCTCTTGATGGTGCCCGAGGCACTTTCAAATGCGACCTTTAGGCGCAAGATGATCTCTCATCTAAAAGATCCGATTCTTATTTCATTCTGGGAAAACGAGTTTGAAAAAATGACTGATAAGCTGCGTATTGAGGCTATCTCGCCAATTCAGAACAAGGTGGGACAGTTCATCTCAAGTACCGTCATTCGAAATATCATCAGTAGCCCTAAATCTACAATTGATTTGCAAAAAGTCATGGATGAGGGAAAGATCGTACTCATGAATCTCTCGCAAGGTAAATTAGGAGAGGACAATGCAGCTCTTTTAGGGGCGATGTTTATTACTAAGTTTCAGCTTGCGGCGATGAATAGAGTCTATCTGGCCGAGGAGGATCGTAAAGACTTCTTCCTTTATGTAGATGAGTTTCAGAACTTTGCTACCTCCAGTTTTATTAAGATCCTTTCCGAGGCTCGAAAATATAGGCTCAATCTCTTACTGGCGAATCAGTATATCGGTCAGATACCAGAAGATGTGCGACTGGCTATTTTTGGCAACTGCGGTACCATGATGTCATTTTTGGTGGGAGCTGGAGACAGTCCGTATCTTGCCAAAGAGTTTAGTGAACGATTTAAAGAAGAGGATATCTTGGCATTGGCGAATTATCAGTCTATAACAAAGATGATGATTGATGGGCGCACGAGTCCACCATTTATGAATTACACACTGCCTCTGCCAAATAGTGCGACACAGAATAGGGGGAAGGTCATACAGGCGTCTCGTGAGCGTTATATGAAGCCTGTAAAGACTGATCAGGTGGAGTCATATAACGAGGTGGGGATCAGGGAAAAAGCAGAGAGAGCAGCAGGTGTGCCGGCGGCCCCAAGATGGGAAGATCAACATAAAGACCTTGAGCCAATTAAGAAGACAGAAGTACCACAGCCAAGTAAATCGGCAGTTCCAGCAAAACAGCATGAGAGCAGACCTGCAGTACAGCATCAGCCAAAGGCCGATCGTCCTTTGGACCAAGCTACTAGTAGACCAACAAGTGAACATCGCCCGACTGAGAAATCTCCAATACACCATCAGTCTGAGCAGCCAAAGCCCCAGACTAAAATTACCTCAGGATATACCTCATAGCATATGGTATCAGCCAAAGGCTGATCGTCTTTTGGTCAAAAAACCTGAGCTCCGCGAAATTCGCGAAGCCCAGGATGTGTGATGATGGTCGCTACTCTGTAGCGCCGTCTGGAAAAGTTCCTCTGATGATATGCTCGGCGCTTCGTGCCAAGCTGTCGATCTTGTCCATGAATTCTTGGCGCATCGATAGTGGCTCATTTTGATTGTTGATGAACCAGAAGAGAAATGCGAGCCCATCGTGGTTGTCGAAGACCTCGCTTGTCTCTTCCATGGCGGCCTTGAGCATCTCGATGGTGCCCAGAGGGAGCTTATCCTTCTGAGACTCGAGGTTCTGGAGAGCATGCTCTGGTAGGCTTTCCATTCCCGCAACTACGCGTCGAGCATTCTCGATGCGCATTCCCAGAGCTGTCGCGAGATCTAATGTGTTCCAGCCCATTGTGGTCTGAAGACTTTCGATTTGTCGACCAACACGAAATGGGAAGGATGACACGATAGCTGGGTCTGTCTTGATCATGGAGCTACCCCTTCTATTTAATGTGCCTCTCAACCTGAGAGTACGATGGGAGGATTGTACTGAATCTTATAGTCTGAGGTCAAATTATGTTAGTCCGCCATTGGGGGATTTGTACTTCGTTATCAGTTTTGGTCAAAAAAAACCTGAGCTCCGCGAAATTCGCGAAGCCCAGGATGTGAAGTGTTCTGGTTAGCAGACCTGGTATGCTCCAAGCTGCAAGATCCAAGGTGGTGATTCCTTGGTTCCGCTTGATTCGAAGTTGACACTCGTACTGCTTCTGTCAGAGCATGAATAAATGTGCACGAACGGACTGGCCTTGTTCTCTCCCGCTTGCGTGCAGGGGAGCGTGAAGGCGGAGATCAAATTGGACTGTCTCGTTGTCAGCTGCTTTTGGCTGATCTTCAGGGTTGATGCCCCGCACGAGATGGTGAGTTCGCTGACTCTGTACTCATAGCCTCCCTCCCAGACTGTGTCCCGACATCCGTTCCATTCGTAAATTGGAAGTTCTCCTCGATCGAGCTGCGATTGAGTCGATGCATCGCCGACGAACCCAACGTCGATGAGCGAATAGGGAGCCCCGACATTGTCTGAGAGGTCAATTGCGCATCGTGCGCTGAGACTTGCCAATCCGTCATCTCTTTCGGAGATGAGGTTGACGCCGGCCCTCCGGGCGTTCGCCCCAGAGACAATTAGCGCTGTGACAATCAGTGTAGCTCCTAAAAGGAAAACAAGAGCGACTGGAATCAAGAGCTTTTTACTCAATTTCTTTCTCCCTTTCCTGATATTGAAATGTGCTCTCCAAACCCTGGAGTAGATGGTGGGATTGTACTAGATCTTATAGTCTGAGGTCAAATTAGGCTGTTTTTTTCCTGAGGTAGTGACCAAGGAGTCCAACCGGCACGAGTCCTACTAATGCAAGCATCCCAGGTCCGGTTGAGGGGGCCTTTTGCATTTGATTTGAAGCAATTGGCGAAACAACTGGTAAGCCTCCCTTTGTCTGAGCTGGATTAGCTTTAGGAGTGGTCTGATTTGAAAATGATGATATAGGACTAGCATCTTGCTCTAGCGCCACACAAAGCATTGAGTTGTCCTGACTTGTCTTCTTGTTTACAACTGCAGTGGCTACATTCACTGTGCACAGTGGGGCATTGCTCTTTATGATGTCATCTTTTGTGGCTGTGAGTACTTGGATGGTGATTTTTCGTGTCTCCTGCGCCTTAAGAGTGATCTTGGTCGTAAATGTATGGGTCTTAACGTCAAAGGTCCCATTTCCAGTCACAAAGGTTAGGAAATTTTGGGGAAAGACATCAGAGACTACAACATCTTTTAGCTCTTTATTAGTTTTATTTGTGACGTAGAGTCTAAACGCTGTTGGAGTATTTGGAGTATAGCGAGTGTCCTTCTGTGCTACATTCTCGACAAAGTCGTTATCTGTAAATGTAGCGCCTTTGTTGGCTGCGACTTTTGGACTGAGCACTTTCTTATTAAGCGTAATGAGATCAGATTGTTGACAGGTTGGGCCACCACCAAAGATAGGCGAACATATAGCGGCTGGTGTGGGTACGACAGAGGCGAGAGCAACACTGGTAGGTGCACTTAGAAATAGGATGGAAAGAGCAATAAGGAGCTTTATTCTCATAGGTGTAAGGCGCAAGAATAGCATGCTATAGGCTCGATGTCAAGGTAGGGTGCTTGACAAATAGATGGGGTTGTGGTGTAATAGGATTGTCTTTAGGCTTCTGTAAGACATTTCTTTCCCAAATTCGTTATATTGTTTTTACATTAATCCCAAATATACTCTTCTATGGCATATAAAAAATCTTCTCGCACTGTATCTAATGATACGTTGGAGGAACAATCAGCTCCCAATTCTGCGCCAGCCGTTTCCGATTTTGTCGGGGATTCTGCTGCAGCTACGCCTAGCCCTGAGCTTGCCGTAGGGTTTAACCCTGAGTCTCAAGCTGCTCCAGTAGCTGTTCAACCTATGAATATGGACGAGGGTTCTGCTCCGCAGCCACAACAGTCATCCTTCCATGATAGACCATCCTCAAATGGCGCAGCGCCTCGCTATGAGAATCAAGGCAGTTTCCGAAGTGGTGGAGGAGAACGTCGTTTCCAGCCTCGCAACAATTACCAAGCAGCTGCATCTAGCCATTATCCTCCTGTTGAAAGTGTGCCTACAGAAGTCGTTACAGGCTTTCTTGATATGCAGCCTGAAGGTCAC
Source organism: Candidatus Levyibacteriota bacterium (assembly GCA_017991775.1). Classification (GTDB taxonomy): domain Bacteria; phylum Patescibacteriota; class Microgenomatia; order Levybacterales; family UBA12049; genus JACROF01. Next base: position 10,224 of record JAGOPV010000020.1, read on the forward strand.
GGATTTTTGAGGCCAAAATTCATTCCATCTAACAGAGATATCTATATTTCTCAATCTCAAATAAGACGCTTTATGCTTCGTGGTGGAGACAAAGTGCAGGGAGTTGCTCGTCCACCAAAGGATTCCGAGAGATACTACGGTCTATTGAAGGTAGAGCAAGTTAATGACGAGCCTGTAGAGAATGTAGCCAATAGGCCATGGTTTGATGATCTTACTCCAATTTATCCTAACAAGCAGGTAGTTTTGGCGACTGGCAAGTCTCCACTCTCAACCCGTATTATTGATCTTGTTGCTCCCATCGGATTTGGACAGCGGGGCATGGTTGTTTCACCACCAAAGGCAGGAAAGACGACGATTCTTAAGGAAATCGCAGCTGGAATCACCAAGAATTTCCCTGAAGTTCATCTTATGGCTGCACTTATCGGTGAGCGCCCAGAGGAAGTCACAGATATCTCAATGTCTGTACGCGGAGAAGTTATCGCATCTAACTTTGATGAGCCACCAGAGAATCAGACAAGAGTTGCTGAAATCACACTTGAGCGCGCGAAGAGGCTAGTAGAGTCTGGTAAGAGCGTAGTAGTCCTTCTGGACTCTATTACACGTCTTGCTCGTGCTTACAATCTCTCAGTTGCTCCATCTGGACGAACACTCACTGGAGGATTTGATCCTGCAGCCTTGTGGCCAGCAAAGAAATTCTTTGGAGCTGCAAGAAATTGCCAAGAGGGTGGATCACTCACGATCATTGGAACTGCACTTGTAGAGACCGGATCACGCCTAGACGACCTCGTTTATGAGGAGTTTAAAGGAACTGGAAATATGGAATTACACTTAGATCGCAAACTTGCTGAGCGTCGAATTTATCCAGCTATCAACATTGAGCGATCAGGAACTCGCCAAGAAGAGCTCCTTCTTTCAGAGGCTAATTACAAGAAGGTTGTTACGATGCGTCGCATGATGGACATGCTTGGCGATAATGAGAGAACAAGTCTCTTTATTGAGCAGCTTTCAAAGACAGAGAGTAATGAAGAATTTCTCGAGAACCTCGGCCAGGATAAATAACTAGCTGCTAGTAACTAGCGTCTAGACGCTAGTTGGGCGGTTTGACTTGCAGGCGTAGCTTTGTTAGTATAAAGTCTCATTCCCCGATATGAATATTCCTCGTTACATTCGGTCGCTCCACATCTCCCGTCGGGCATATAAGAATATTTCAGAATTTGCTGACTTCTTCTTCCTCTATTATCTCAAGCGAAAGGTGATTCATTCATCTCAAGCATTTGAAACTAATAAAAATCACCTCGTAAAGTTCTTTCTTATGAAGCGTGGACGGTATAATCGTCCCTTTTTGCATTTAGCTACCATGGGTGTTCTTGCAATAGGTGTACTAATTGGCCCATATCTTGCTGATACCTATCCTGTATTCTCATCTCAAACCGCTAGTAGTCTCAGTCTTGCAGATGCAAAAGGCGAGCAAGAATCAATTATCGTGGGGGACAATGTATTTTCGACCAATATCTCCAAAAAGCCACGTGACAAGGTTATTAAATATACAGTGCAGAAAGGGGATACTCTCTCAAGTATCGCAGTTAAGTTTCAAGTCTCTCCAGATACGATAAAATGGCAGAATGACCTCCTCTCAGACACGATTGCAGTTGGGGATAGTCTTGAGATACTTCCTGTTACAGGCGTGATTCACAAAGTAGCTAAGGG
>JAGOPV010000029.1 GCA_017991775.1 Candidatus Levyibacteriota bacterium
TATATCGCCCACTTGCCCATTGCTCTGTGAGGAACGCCACCTTATGCGTTCACGCCGCCGGCTAACCCCGGCGGCTTTTTCATGCTTATTTAATGCTAGATAAACATATGACATAGCATTAGAACATGAAATACAAATCCTATAGCATTGACTTTGAGGCTAATTTTTGCTACAATCTTTAACAATCTGCCACACGTAGTGGACGAATCGCTGAAAGGAAATTTCAATGAGCCATTCTGGTCATATCGTCCCGAGTCCCACAGAATTCCTCGCACAAGTCGAGGAATGGTGGTACGACGGGGAGCTTGAAGAGCTTGCAGATCCGATCCACGACGGACTCGCACTCTACCTAGACAAGAATGAGTGCATCGTCACAATCGGTGTGGTCGTTCAAGAAGCAGATGGACCGTATGTCCATCAGGCTGATGACCGTCAGACATTCTTCAGGGTTCCAGCCCGCGAACTCCCCATGATGGGAGTCGACAGAGTTGCTTGGATCAAGTCAAATCGGAACTAGCAATAGTTCCCCACACTACTCACCCGCCTGGGATTTTCCTAGGCGGGCTTTTTTTGGCTACGCATTCTATGAAAAGTCCTATAGGATTGACTTTTAGCTCTTCCGTTGCTACAATTTCTCATGAAGGGATCAAATAAGAGCAATTGCGCTCTTTTTTTATGCCTATTATCCTCCGAAGTCTTTCTGACGCGGGAGGATGTACATTAACAGTGTTGTAGGTATATCTTGAAGCAAGGTAATGGGTCCAGAACTGATGTTCTTGATCTTTTGTCTTGCTTCAAGACTGATCGCAGGTTGCGATTTATGACTTGAAGAGGAATCAAAAGGAGTTTGTCATGCTTGCAGAGCTAGGCTCTAGTATTGAACATATCCCACGGCCACATGGCCAAAACGGATGGCTGATGCTATCAAGCATCGTTGCCCTGATGCTTGTGTTCATCGTGACACATCACAGCGACAGGAAACATAGTAAACTGTACGGTTCCCCAAGGGAGGAAACAGCAAGGGTGCTCGGCAATGTTATCGCCTGCGCACTGCATGGCTGCATCATCCCCTGGGCGGTTGTTCAAGAAAACAAATCCCATGTCCTCCTCATCGGAGGTAAGAAGCGTGTATCGAGCAATCCTCTGACAAAACAGCGACTTGAGCGCGAGACTGACCAGTTCTTACAACGAATCTTCGACGAGAACAGGAACCGTGACCGAAAAATCAAACTTGAGGGAATTCAAGTTGACCTTTTTGGCCTCACGGACCTCTATCGTGAGGGTATCGTTACGACTGGCCAGCTTAAAAACAGTTCCCCAACAGAATGGGGGCTCTTAATAAGAGCCGTCCCATTTGCGGGGATGCAGCTGGACATTTTCGTCAAAGACGAGTCCGAGAAATTCGCTTCCTCACCAAAATTCCGGATAACCGGACACCCGCTTGGGAGAGCAGCCATCGACATCGAAGACGACTTCACTGCAAAGAGCTGCATCTCGCCTTTACTTGCATGATCACCTACAACACCCATATCATCACCCCGCCGCCGTCCAAAAAGACGTCGCGCGGGGTAAATCTCACTCCCCATGTGCCAAAGCCAAACCCCAAACATATTTAGCTCCATTTTTCTTTAAGACTTTCGCCATTTCATTCATCGTCGCACCTGATGTCAGCACATCATCAATAATAAGTATTCTTTCGGGTAGATCGACTTTTCTCACCACAAAAGCTCCTTTAATGTTGCCCCTCCTCTCCTGCTCAGTCTTTCCCACCTGACTTGACGTATCTTTTACTTTGTACGATGCATTAATGCATCGTACACGTAGTCTTTTTGCAAGATCTTTTGCGAGCAATTCAGACTGATTGTATCCTCGAGCCAAATGACGAGATCTATAAAGTGGCACAGATGTAATTACTGAAGGAAATCGGAGATACTCTGCTAATGCCTCTTGCTGGATCGCACTTTCATAGAGAAAATCACAAAGCAAGTGAGATAGGTCAAAAAGATGTGGCGCAAATTTGTACTGATATACCAATTTCTTCACAATTCCCCTATATACGAGCGCAGCACTTGTACCATCTATAGTGTACCTACCCCTGCACATTGGATGGGTAAGTCCATCAACTGCATATCTACCACAGACACCACAGATTGAGGATGTCTGCATCTTAATTCCTGCAAAGCAGTTCGTGCAAATATATGCTCCAAGCTTTTTACACCCTACGCACTTCTTTGGAAAAAGAGCTCCAAGCACATCCATATTTAGAGTCTAGCAGGAAATTTTATTTGACATTTTTAGCCACCTTCGATACGCTGGATATGGAATGGACGATGTGCAAAAGATCACCAGTCAACTTGAGCATATCTTCCTAGATAAGCTCCTTGAAGGCTTACGACAAAGAACCTTGACGATTCCTCAAGCAAAGGAGTTAGCAAATAACTTTTTAAAAAGTGAACCTTTCACCTCTTTCGAGGAAGCAGTTGAAAAAATGAAGGCGTTAACCCGCGAACACGCTGAGCTAGGTTTACTCAACGATTATCTTTCGGCTTTTCATCAAGAAAGACAGAAAGGTGCCCTAATAGAGAAAATGAGAATGCACCTCAAAAAAGGAGAGATTGATCAAGCGATTCAAGTCGCCAAACCAAAATAAAAATATGGGACCCAAAACACCAGATTCTGGATCATCACCAATAGAAACGGCAGGCGGATCTATCCCAAAGATAGAAGCGCTTAGACCAGAGGATACTTTTATTAAGTCAGTAGAAGCCGCCCCTGACTCACATTCAGCCATTGAGATGGTGAGCAACGCTGAGCTCGAGCAAGACCCTGGCTTGAATAGTGTCATCAGTGCTGAAGATGATAAAAAGATTCAGGAAGAAAAAAGTGATGAGGATCTCTCTACTACCATACCTGACACAGATATAGCTAGAAAACTACTAGCTGTGCAGGGCCAGATTGATAGGAGCGATGTAGGAATCATTGATAAAGGCACTCTATTGAGCGAAGCTGAGAGAGTGGCTGCACTGCGCACCAGAGTTGAAGTTGATACTGGTAAGCCTCTTATGCCAGCTGAGCCAGGTGCTCCTTTCGGACGAGATAACCTTGGCAGACCATATTCAGAAGAGCAGTTAAGAGCAGAGACGCCCTCAGGCGGCACAATAGAAG
>JAGOPV010000030.1 GCA_017991775.1 Candidatus Levyibacteriota bacterium
CTCCTGGATGATAAAAGCCAATTGATTCGGCTCCTGGAATAAGTCCGCTAAGATTTGCCAGGAGAATAAAAATAAAGAAGGTGAAAAAATAAGGGAATATTTTTTTTGTATTTGCTCCAGCAATTGATTCTGTAAGATTGTAGAAGACTTCAACGATCATTTCGATGATGTTCTGAAAGAGTCCTGGTATCTTTGAAATATTTTTTTTAATAGCAAGAGCACCACTTATAATGAGGGTGTCGATCAAAAGTGTGTTAAGAAGCGTGTTGGTGATTGGGAGCGGTCCAAGCTGAAAAAAGATGTCTGGTCCAAGCATTGCCATAGACCTCTATTTTAATTGAGGCTAGCTATACGCGTCAAGGGACAGTTATGTAGGTAAGACTGCTGGGGTAATCTTATTTGCAATCAATACAGGTCTATCGTCTTTAGAGTCCAACTTCCCATCAATTATAATTACAGTGTCCTGCACGAGATATTTTTTGGATTCTTCAAATGTCTTTGGGAATATTACTGCCTCAATTGTAATCCCTTTATCATCTCCGATAGTTACGAATGCCATTTCTGCATTTGTTTTTTTGGTAAATATTTTTCGAATCACCTCGACTACGCCTCCAACCTTGATAATTGTACCTTCTTTTTCTGATTCAAGCAGCTCTATTTCATGTGTTGTTATGAGCCGTAGGTTGGAGAGCAGCTCCATATGAGGATGAGATGTAAGATAGAAGCCTAGGAACTCTTTCTCAAATGCCAATTTTTCTTCAAGTGAAAAATCATCTACATCAATGAGCTGACTTTCTTTTGCTTTTTCTTCATCTGTCATTTCATCTCCAAAAAGAAGTGATTGACCTTCAGACTCTTGTTTCTTTGTCTTTGTAATATTGCCCATAACCTCTGGCATGCTGATCAGGAGGGATGCTCTGTTGCCGAAATTATCAAATGCCCCTGCTTTTATGAGACTTTCGACTGTCTTTTTATTGACCTTTCCAAGGTCGACTTTCTGGGCAAAATCTTGGAATGAGGTGAACTCGCCGATTTTTCTTGCTGCAAGTATTGAATCAATTGCAGCTTGTCCGACATTTTTGATGGCTGTGAGTCCGAATCGGACTGAAGTATTATCTTCAATGCTAAAATCATATTCAGACTTATTAATATTTGGAGGCAAAATAGGCACATCAAGTCTTTTGCACTCGCTTACAGCCTGAGCGACCTTTTCATTCTTCTGTGGGCCTGTTGTTCCTCGTGACTCAGCTGTGAGCACAGCACACATGAACTCTACGGGGTAATGTGCTTTCAGATAGGCTGTTCTGAATGCAATCATGGCATAGCAAGCTGCGTGGGCTTTGTTAAATCCATAGCCAGCAAATGGTGCGATGAGGTCAAATATCTCTTGAGCCTTTTTCTCAGTCAATCCATTTTTGAGACATCCACTCATAAATAATTCTTCTTGTTTTTTCATCTCGGCAGGGATCTTTTTACCCATGGCTTTGCGGAACTTGTCTGCATCAAGCCAGGTGTAGCCAGCCAACTCAATAGCGATGAGGAGAACGTCATCTTGGAAGGTGAGTACTCCATATGATGATTTAAGGATTGGTTCAAGTTTTGGGTGAGGGTATGAGATCAGAGATGGGTTACGTTTGCGATAGATGAACTCAGGGATATTTTGCATAGGCCCTGGCCTGTAAAGCGCGACCATAGCTTGAAGATCAAAAATAGAAGTTGGCTTGAGTTCCTTGATGTGGCGTCTCATTCCTGATGACTCGAGCTGGAAGATGCCAGTTGTCTCACCTTGACCAAGTAGTTCATACGTCATCTTGTCATCAAGTGGTGCGTGGGCAAGATCAATGTCGATATTCTGATGGATTTTTACAAAGCGGAGCGTTTCTTCGATGATGGTTAAATTACGAAGTCCCAGAAAGTCCATCTTCAAAAGTCCGACGCCATCTTCACCAACTGTGTACATATCGTACTGGGTCACGATTTTTTCACCATTGGACTCTCTCTGTAAGGGAGTGTACTCAGTAAGTTCTTTATCTGAGATCACAACACCCGCAGCATGCGTTGAGGCGTGTCTGGCTACTCCTTCTAATTTTTTGGCAATATCCAGCAAGCGTTTAGTCTCAGGCTCTGTATCGTATGCCCTTTTGAGATCTATACTTTGTGAGAGCGCGTTGTCAATTGTCATTGAGTGTCCTTGCCAACCTGGAGGAATCATCTTAGAAATGCGATCTGGTGCCGCATATGGCATACCAAGTGCACGACCGGCATCGCGAACAGCACCCTTGGCCTCCATCGTTCCAAACGTGATGATCTGAGCGACCTTATCTTTGCCATACTTTTGAGTAACGTACTGGATAACCTCTTCTCGCCTGATATCTGCAAAGTCTAGATCGATATCAGGAGCTGAGGGTCTCATTGGATTGAGAAAACGCTCAAAAGGGAGCTTGAAGAAAAAAGGATCGACGTCGGTAATCTTAAGACAGTATGAGACGACAGATCCCGCCGCAGATCCACGCCCAGGTCCAACCGCGATCCCACGATCCTTAGCCCAGTTTACAAAGTCAGCCACGATCAAGAAGTACATGTCATACCCTTTATCTTTAATGACTGAGAGCTCGTATTCAATGCGCGTTGTGATCTCCTCAGAGATCTCTGCGTAGCGTTCCTTCATCCCAATTAATGTCAATTCTTGCAGATAATCTGCCTGGGTTTTGTTATCGGGGACATCAAAGATGGGCATGTGCCATTTGCCAAGTTCAATTGTGACATTACAGCGTTCTGCAATTTTAACTGAGTTTTCGATAGCCTCAGGAATATCTTTAAAGAGCTCTGTCATTTCCTCAGCTGACTTAATGTAGAAATCTGGCGAACTGATCATCGACAGCTTGCGATTTTTATCAAGTAGTGTGTACTGGGTCTGGATACAGAGAAGGACTTCCTGTGCTTCGGCATCATCCTTTTTCGTGTAGTGATTGTCATTGGTTGCCACAAGAGGGATGCCTAGTTTTTTTGAGAGTGCGATGAGTTTTTCATT
>JAGOPV010000021.1 GCA_017991775.1 Candidatus Levyibacteriota bacterium
ACAGTATCAGACAGCTTTTGTACTGCGATTTTTACTTTTGTTGTATTAATAGTCTTGTCGTGTTCATCCCAGCTTAGACCTAAATTTTGGATGAATTGGCGCTCAACCTGATTGGCCATCTCATGGAATTTGCCATATAGTGCAAATTCTTTTGGGAATTCTTTTTTCGAAGTCTCATCTGTATCAAAGCGATCAATCAGATCTGGCTCGATACCAGATGCCTTGATGAGCATATACTCAATAAATTCATGAAGAAAGATCGCATTGGTGATGACATCATTTTTGAAGTCATACGCGACAATGGTATTGTCAAAGTAGTCGCCAGCATCGTCATAGCGCATCGCGTCTCTGACTTCAAACTTTAATTTTTTAAGATCAAGCAGTCTACTCGTTGTCATATATTACATAACCCGTTAGCCCGAAACTCGTTAACCTTTTTAACTTATTAAAGGCTAGCGTCAATGTCGCCAATTTTGACATCAAAAGGAAGTCTGTATAGACCACGCTCAAGGCCATAGTTAACACGATTAAGAATGGAAGAAGTGTAGTCCATGGAAAGATAGTCATCTTTCGGACGATAATATGCTCCGACAAAAGCAAAGCTATCAACATTGCGATAGAGGCGATTGACCGCTTCATGGATTGATTTGCCTGCGCCTGTGACAATGGCTAAGTTCCAGTCTGTCCCAACTGAGACGAGATTGCCTCTTTCATTTTTGCGTACATCCCAGAGCCAGATGTCTTTTTCGACCTCTGTTTTGTAATTGATAAGGATATCTGGAGAGATTGATTCATCCTCTTCATCTCGATTCATATTAAAAACCCTTACAGAACTTGCGACAGTACCAAGGGTGAAGGGATTCTTTTTCTTAACGATGTTTTCAAAGTACGCATTAGGCCCGCCAGATTGGGAGATTTCGGTAAAGAGGCAGTTATAGCCTGGTCTATTTGAGCAGAATTCTCCAAAATACATTTTGCCATCTTTTTTGCTGACCAAGATAGATGCATCCCAAATAAAGAGTCCTTTATGAGCTTTTGCCATTTCATCAACGATTGGCGGGAATGCTATTTTATTAATCCTATCATTAATATCTGTTGGAAAGACCATGTCCATAGTGCAGCCTGTCTGAACTGAGATATTGCCACTGCCAAAGGATTTGTTTTCAAACATAAGATTGGTGCCCAGGGGCACGCCATCATAATAAAGTTTCTCTGGAGTAAATTCGATGATCGAGGGGATGAATTTCTCTAAAATAAATCCAAGCCTTTCATATTTATGGGGGAAATTAGTGAGTATCTCAATAATCTGATTATTGGCTAATTCTGCATCTTCAACACTTGGCACAAAGGTCTTTGCAGTATCATGTTGGCCCTTGAGCACCCAGATATCTTTGCTGTCTTTGAGAAATTTAATACCTTGTTCGACTTTCTCAAATTCTTCAACTTCGGGTGTATAGAGTTTGGAGTAGTGATCACGCACAAACTGCTTTGCACGCTCACGATCTACCTCATAGAGAAAGTCATCTTTGGTAGGGAAGTTGCCATGAAAGCCTAAATCACGCACCTTATCAGCCCAACGATAGAGATTATTTTCTTCAAAGAATACGAACCATTCCTCTGGGTTCTGAATTTTTTTCAACTTCTCAACTACATTGTGAGCGTCCTCAGTTGGTAGCATTCCCTTGAAAAGTGACAGGCGTCTTTTTTTATTAAATTCAAGCTCTGGAGTCACGACCTCGTCTTCCATAGCATAGTCTTTGATGTCCTGGATGATCCCAACCATGACCTCATGACCTTGTTGATGGAGCTTATAGGCGATGGGGAGTCCGAGTCCGGTAAAGGTGATGAAGATATATTTCATAAAGACCATATTTAGTATTGGTCATGCACCTTAAAAATACAAGTACTAATACGCAGTTTTTGTTGTCATCTCAAACGAACTACTACCAGAGAGTGACGAGGAATAGCTGAAATATTATCACTTGAACCATCAGTAGTGCCAAGATTCCTAGCATATATTTTTGTGATGTATTTTTTAAAGCTTGTGCTGCAATAATGATTGGGAAAAGTATATATGGGAGCCAGATGCGTCCTGCCTCACCCAGCACTGTTCCCATAAGATCAATCATGAGAATGAATGTGATGAAACTGACCAGAAGCGAGTGTTGGCGAATGCCAGTAAATGTTCGAATTTTGGCGAGATGTTTTAATTGGCTAAAGACGAGAATAGCTGTTGGAATTCCTAAGAAAAGGAAAAAATCATAGAGATTGTATGGCAGCCAGATAAAATAGTTGCGTCCTGATTGAGCCTGATGATGAAAAAGCAGCATCTTTTGGATAAGCGGTATAATCTCCACATGAAATATTATCTGAAGAATCATCCATGGCAGAACAAACCCCAGTATAAAGAGTGCCCCATCTTCTAAAAAGTTTTTGACAACAAGCTGTGATTGAAGAATATAGAAAATTCCAAATAATCCAATAAGCGGGATACACGTAAGGGTAAAGAGGCTAGCAATTGAGAAGATGAGTCCTGAGAAGATAAAAAAGAAAGACCTTTTTTCTTTGAGAGCAAAGACGAAAAGATAAAATGATACACCAATCAGGCCAGGATAGATAACATCGGGTAGTGGGGCAAAAAGAAGAAGTGAAGGCGTGAGGAGAAAGATGCACGTTGCTCGCAGCGCGCTTGTTCTGTCAAACAGCTTTTGTGCGATATAAAAGATAGGGATTGAACCTAGAAGGCTAAGAAGAACTGTCGCTAATGCTCCTAAAATAGCTCCTATTTTTTCATATTCAAAAAGGGTGGTCCAGACATGTAGAACGTCTGCGTGATTTGGGGTGATCTGTGAAATAAGAGGGAAGAATGGTGTGATATATATGGCAAGTTGATTGAGTGTGTAATAGAGTAAGACATCAAGCGGTGGATGAAATTTTGCGTACATAGGAAAGTGCTCAAATGAGGAATTAAATGTCGAGAGAAAATCAGGGACAGAAGTTATAGTTGTTGCAGTTGTAAAATAGCCGCTGATCATCGGATTGATCATTCTGTGGATTAAGACAAAGATTCCTTGATTGCTGGCGAAAAGTAGTGAGAGTTGAAAAATAAAGACACTGAGAATTGAAAGTGCAAAAAAGTATCTCAGCTTAAAAGACTTTTTCTTCAAGAAGAAATCAAAGATCTTAAGAGAAGCAGCACCAGCAATAATGGGTAGGAGTAGTTTCCAGGAAAAAGCAGGAATTTGGTATGGCCAGCGCCAGTCGGGCGAGTATGGTGCAGGCCCACGTAAAAAAGGTGAGAGATCAATGGCAATCGCAAAGAGAAAGAGAAGGGTTATGATCGATGTTATTTGGATTAATTTTTTCATTCGGGATGACAAGTCGAGTATAGAAGAAGAGGTATCAAAAATCTAGAAGAGTAAGGTTGTCCCGTCCCGCATGGCGAGACGGGACATGGATAGATCTTGTGTTGAACTATTCTGGTCCCAATAAATAGATACCATGTATCAACAGGGTTACTATAAAGAAAATTATTCCGAGTTCGAGATCAACTTTCTTCCAAGCTACGAAACCAATCGCTACTGAACTTATTATTGCAATTGATACTTGGGATATCTCTTGCAACATTATCAGAAAACGATTGATGCTTGCGGTATGGTGCGTTAGCCAGAAGAAAAAAGCATGGAATGCTAGAAAGAGTGATCCCCAAGTCTGCCCCCATGCAGAAAATGCTGCACAGAAACTAAGATACAGCAAGAAAAATGATGCTGTTAAGAACATGGTGTTTCCTTTCTCTATAAAATGTGCGAGCGCCTATGAGCAGATCTGACTTTGACCGCAGTGGTCTCGCGAGATCCAAAGGCGAATGTGGGAAGTGTAGCATAAAAAAGAGTATAATCAAGACCATGACAGCTGTTTGGGATCTCAAATTACAGTTCGAAAAATATCAAGGAAAAGATGTCTTTGATTGTATGGTGGCTGAATTTTTACTGACTGATGGCAAGACGTTGCCGTCTGAAGAGGAGGTCCTTGCATCATACAAAGCTACATCACTTGAGCAGCTAGCTGAACTCCAGAAGAAAAAATTTGAAGAACTTCCAGAGCTTTGGGAGCTCTTTATAAAAGTCGAAATGCCCTTTGTCAAAGTGCTTTGGCAGATGGAGCAGGCGGGTATAGAGTTGGATGTCAAAAGGCTTGCAGATTTGGGAATTGAGATCGATGAGGTAATAGCTGTGCTTGATGCAGAAATTAAGAGAGATATGGGGAATGATATTAATTTAAATTCTCCAATTCAGATTGGTAATTATCTCGCAGAAAAGGTAGGCGTACCACTTGCCAAGACCAAGACGGGGAGATATGCGACTAACGAGACAGAGATTGCAAAATTTGCAGCTGACTTCCCTATCATTCAAAAACTTTTGAATTTCCGTGAGCTCTCCAAACTTCGCTCGACCTATGTTGAAAGTCTCATTTCAAAAGTAGGTGAGGATGGGCGAGTGCATACGACATATAGTCAGGTAGCAGTCAGCACGGGACGACTCGCATCGTTCAATCCCAATCTCCAGAATATCCCAGTCACATCAGACTATGGCGTGAAGATAAAATCATGCTTTGTGGCCTCAAAAGGAAAGACACTCATCTCATTTGATTACTCCCAGCAAGAGCTGCGTGTTCTTGCACATCTCTCAGGTGAGGATACACTCATTAAAGCTTTTCAAGAAGGACGTGACGTTCATAAGATCACAGCGTCAAAGTTATTTGGTGTTGCTTATGAAGATGTCGTCAAAGATCAGCGCGTGGTAGCAAAGACCATAAATTTTGGCATTATTTATGGCATGAGTAGTTTTGGGATGAGTCAAGGCTTAACTATTCCAGTTGATGAAGCTCAGAAATTTATCGACGCATTCTATGCGTCATACCCCAAGATCAAGTCTTATTATGATTCATATTTAAGTAAAGGTCGAGTTGATGGCTATGTAAAGACGCTTCTAGGGAGGCGTCGCTATGTCTTTGAGTATCCAGGACAGAAATTCTTCGATAACAGTATGAAGCGAGTGCTCATGAATTATCCGATCCAAGGGTCCGCCGCCGACCTTATGAGAAAAGCGATGGTAGAAATTGATAGAGAAATATTGGAAAAGAACTCTGAAATAAAATTACTTCTTCAAATTCACGATGATCTTGTATTTGAAGTACCAATTGAATTGGCAAAGGATGAATTAATTGAGAAAATCAAACGAATTATGTGCGATGTCTATCCACTACTTGTACCGATTGAGGTGGGAATAAAAATTGGGAAAAGTTGGGGAGAGATGACGCCTATTGAATAGGTCTCTCACCTAGATCTTCAGTAAAGCGCAAAAGATATCCATCTGGATCCTGGACAAGAAATTGTCTATTACCCACCTCGACATCATCCTTTCGATACCACTTTTCCTCAACATCCATAAAAAGCATACCCACATTCTCATCTATTTTTTTAAGGATTGGATCAATGCTTTCGACCTCAATTTGAAAGTTGATACCTCGGCCAAGGGGGTACTCAAACTCACCTGTTTTCAATGTTCTTGTAAGTCCGATCTGATCGATCATAAGTCGCACATCTCCTAGCATCAACATTGCAAAGCCTTCCTCAGGTCTTTGATATTCAACTGAGAAGCCAAGGACATGAGTATAAAAGTCCAGGCTCTTAGCAAAGTTCGTCACAGCAAGTTCTGGGATAAGTGAAGGTGAAGTCATAGGGAGATTATAGCGGAACATATAGTTATTTGAAAATTTCTGGAGGGAGAAGGATGTACCTTTTCCCTCCAGATAGTGTGATATCAGCTCTCCGGAGCAAATCTAATCGCGTTAGCGAAGACATGCTGGCAGATCGCACATGCGTCAATGTGTCGACGATGCCCTGGATCGATGAGTCTGGGGATCATTGTTGACACTTCTCTCCAAGTGAAGTTAATGCGAACTTTCGCCATTTCTTGAACTGCTTTTCCAGCAATCTGCCCAGCTAGTTCTTGATGAGGGCAGACATGTAGGAGTACTTTCTCCCAATCGCCGTCAAATATGACGATTCTGTAGACATAGTTTGGGTATGGTATCGCAACCGGGAAGAAGTCAGAGTTTGCCGGAATGAAGAGAATTCCGCCAGCAAGATGATGCTTGGGAAGTTTCTCGACTTGAGGCAATGCTACTTCGGTTAGCCGTAGAAGTTGTAGATCTCCTGTGATCAGCGTGCGGACATGGATAAACAGCGGCCCCCAAATTTTTACCTCTTCCGACCCTCCTCCTTGTACGTAGTTGCTGACTGTGTGAGTTTTGGGGAGATCTTTTAGCTCGGCTGTTTTAAAGCCAAACTGGCTGATTGAAATACTTTGGCCACTCGAACTCTCGTTGAGTACTCCAAAAGTCATCATGGTCCTCCAAACTTAGACGTCACTGATTTTAACGTTCACTTTTAAGCCAGGTCCATCCTGCATCAAAAGTGGGGAAAGTATAGCACAGGGAGAGCGGGATTTCGAAGATAATTGATTAGAGAAACATTTTTCGAATGAGTGATCTTATACCTGTGCGAAGGATACTAGAAAATACTCTTTTTTTCCTTGATTCACTTGTAGGGTTCTTTTCCGCCGGAGTTGTTAGTGTTTGAGCGATGGGAGAGTGAATTTTTGTAGTTGGAATAGCTAGTGGTTTTTGCTCGGTAGTGGGGGCAACTGTCTGTGGCATCTGGGTCGTAATTTTTGCTGGCTCTGGTGCTTTGGACTCTAGTTTGGTAGCGATCTCGTTAGCAATAAGTTCGCAAACGTGCTCTGATTCACTTAGTTTAGGATTGGAACTTTTGAGATCTTTTAGTATTTTTTGTTGATCAGGACTCAATTCATACACACCAGCAGCAGCACCCTCATGTCCGCCTCCACCATAATTCATTGCAAGTGCATTTAGATCAAGTTTGCTACTTGGACTTCTTCGAAACATCACGCTATATTTCTCAATTGGGTTAGTTCCCTTCGGTCCTCCTATTGGGCTAGCGGTCCAATAAAGTTCGGTGTCCCCAGTCTTTACAAGATCCTTTATAAAATCCCTTCTTGCAATTAGATGATCGTAATCTGAATTAGTTGTTGGTTTAGTAGCTATGCGATCTTTAAATGATATGAAGGAATATGTCTGAGTTGGAGAATTTGGTTTTTGAACTTTCTTTACATGTTTGGCAAATGCTTTCTTATATTCATCTTGTTGATCACTCGTCTTAACTTTTAGTCTTATTTCATCAAATGATTTTCCTGACTTTATGCTAAGTTGTTCTGCGAGCGGTCTGGTCTGTGAGTAGTCTGAAGGTACTTCAAAGTCTTGTGTATCGCTAAGAATTCCAAGCAGTAGTAGCTCAGATTCTTGAGGTGTAAGCGTATCAACTCCATACATATTGGCTATAAGTTCACAAGCTGAAGTTGCTATTGGTTCGACATAACTTGCAGTTGCAATGCTTGGAGCGTTCTTATGATGATCTAGAATTGCAGTTTTGAGTCCTGATTTTCCTTCAATTTTTTCAGGTAATCTCGAGAAACGGTTAAAAGTTCCGCCATCAAGTGCGATGAGTAAGTCATTTTCTTGAAGATGATCCGCAATATCACCTAAGCGAGTTTTGCCATCACTATCTTTGATATTTGTGGCCCAGGCCACCTCTTCCGGATCTTCGAGAAAATTGTCCCAGGCATCAATTTTTTTGTTAGAAAAGTTGATAGATATCTTTTTTTCAGGATATAGTCTTTTGAGAATTCTTTTTTGCGCTAATGCAGAGCACATCGCATCATCATCCGGCATCATATGAGAGGTGATGATGACATCTCCGCTTGTATTATTCACAAGAGCGTCAAGGTCTGACCTGAATTTCTCGCGCAGATCTTGGAAGCCTGATTTTTCTACAGAGCTGATAGGGGGACCTTCAAGTCTTTTTAAGAGTGCTGGAGAGGATACGATTTGAGACTCTATATCTTTTGGGGAAAGTGAAGCATGTTCTGTCATCATCTTACGATAACAACACTCTGGAGGCGAGTCAAATTCTTAGAAAAATGGCGGCCTCGGAGCGAGGCCGCCAGTAAGATGTACGCTGCTTTTAGCAGCTAGTGATGAGACTGAGCAGACCTGATTGAGGCTTCTAGCGCCTTGTCTCCCTTGACTGTTCGAGAGCACCTGTTGCCATCATCTTCGTTTTTGCCAAAATTGAGGGCTGACAACGGAGGAAGGCACGTGATGTGTCCATCTGCAAGGAGCTTTGAGAGTACGTACTCGATGTCCTGGTCTTTTCCAGGATCATTCCTCACCTTTCTTAGATCTTGTTTTAGTACAGTTCGCCCAGATTTCGGAGAAGGACATATCTCCAAGATTTTCCTTGCGAGTGGCGTGAGCATTCTGAGTCTCCCTTCACTTGAAGCGCAGGAACGTTGAGGGGATTATAGCACGTAGTTTTTATTGCGTTGATATAGAATTTCTTGTAAGATCAGTACTGAATGGAAGAAAAAGTTGCAGCAAAAATTCTCCTCAATGCTTTAAAAGAAGCTCATTCTCGTCTTAACGGAACGATGGATGGAGTCACAGATGAGGTAGCACACTTTATGCCAGCAGGACTAGCCAATCCAATCGCTGGTACATATGCCCACCTTATATTTTCTGAAGATTTATTTATCCATAACTTCCTCAAAAAGACACCATCACTCGTTGATTCAACATTTAAGGATAAGACTGGCGCAAGTGAAGTCCATCCAATGGAATGGGTAGAGGCATATCCCAAATGGTTAAAAGAGGTAAAGTTAGATATGAAGGTGTTCGGAGAGTACGCAAAGGCAGTCCAAGCTGCAAGCGAGGAATACCTTGCTACTTTGACAGATGAGGATCTAGATGGGGATGTAGACATGAGTGCATTTGGCATGGGGACAAAGAAGGTGCATGATTTTTTGTCAGGTATCATCATTGGTCACTCAGATTGTATTACTGGTGAGATCTCAGTCCTCAAAGGTATCCAAGGCCTCAAAGGTTATCCTTTCTAATCATCCTCATAAATCTCCGTATCGGAAGTTGAACAGTCGAAGTTGAGAAATCTTGCTCTATATCTAATGTATAATATCGCCCTATGGGAGAGAGGATTGGAAAAGCTAATGGATGGCGTGACTCTTTAAAGAGTGGTAGAAAAATGGTGAGTGAAGAACTCAATGTTGCCAATGCTTTTTCGGTAGCAAAGCCATTGCTTGTGATGGCAGCTAATAAGTCAGGTGTGGATAGCTCTCTATATAAGCCTTTGATCGCAGCATCATTTGCTGCAGATATTTTTGACGGTAGAATAGCTAGAAAGTTTGGGTCGAGCCCTCAGGGAGGAGTTGTGGATGTTATAACAGATCACGCAACTGAAGCACTGATGTATAGGCATTTAAGCGATGAGGGTATCATTCCCAAATGGGTTCCCCCAGTCACATTGGTAAGAAATGTAGTAACTGATATCGTCCGTGAAACTCACGTGATTACAGATTCGCCTGAGATTCAAGACGGTAATAGTGTGTTGCAGCTAAATGAATCATCTATAGCAAAAAAGATTGTGGCATCAAGAGCAATGCGATTGGGATATGGAGTGCTTAAAGCATCAGTTGCACTCAGTGCAGATCAGAATCCTACCCTGTCTAGAAATCTCTCAAAAGTTGCAGTTGGAGTATCTATGGTAAGAGGGTTGCCAGTTGTTCTCAATAAGGGAAACTATCGAATGCTGATGCAGAGCAAGGAGCGGGTGGAATAGAAATTTTTGGGGCTAGACGTTGTCGACGTTTTGGGAGACTTCCTGAGGTGTGACAGGCTTTAGCATTTGCAGGAGATAGATAATTGCGTACGCAATTATGAGATAGACAATAGCTGCGATTATGGTTGACCATTCTATAACTGAGGTCCCTGAGACAGTAGATGGGATAATGCCCTGGAAGGGAAGTGCGAATATATTGGAGATGGCATATATCATGCTCGTAAATCCGCCCATTGGATCTGCGCCAAGCGCCTTCAGACTCATCCGAAATCCTAGAAGGATCTCAATTGCGCCTAAGATATACCAAATAATTTGGTGAGTTCTAAAAATTGCCTTTTTCTTCTCAAACACTCTTTGTGGATGCTCAGTCTTAATAGTGGGTGGGACTATCTTTGTAGTTTTTATGACCTGCTCAGGTGCTGAGGTCTGAATAGTAGTAACTTCTTTTCTTTGCGTTTCGTCCATAGGCCAATCATTACACTAGGGTGAATCAAAGTCAATCATCTCTCAAGTTTGTAAGTGTATTCATACATAGCCAAGATAAGTGATGATGGATAGAATTATTTGAGCAAGGTGATAGAGGAGAGAACCGCATCTACTTCTGCTTGATAACCCTTTTGCTCTGGATCACTTATGCTATATGTGACGACGACTGCACTTGCTGAGCTCGTATCTTTTTGAAGGATAAGATTCTGGGATGATCCAGGTCCAGTCAGCGTATAGTAGAAACCTGAATAAGAATTTTGGGTTACTGCTTTCTTGGATCCAGCAACTTTAGTTACTCCATCAGCAGTTGACTCCTTAATGCGTGTGTCGACAAGAGATTCAAGTGATTTA
>JAGOPV010000007.1 GCA_017991775.1 Candidatus Levyibacteriota bacterium
GTCGCAATTTTAACTGGGTAAAGTTAAAGAGACACTCATCCGGCGAGTTGCAGGATACAATTGATTGCGTGATCCTAGGCTACATTTATGGTAGGGGCAAGCGGGTCGACTTTGGGGCAGGGGCACTCCTGGTGGGAATATATGATAAAGAGACAGATGAGTTTGTCTCTGTGAGTAAGATCGGCACAGGGTTATCAGATGATGAATGGCGAAGTATCAAAGAGAAGACAAAGGGGCTAGAGGTCGATCATAAGCCAGCAAGAGTAAATTCAAAAGTTGAGCCATCTGTTTGGGTCAAACCAGAGATTGTGATAGAGGTGCTAGCCGATGAGATCACCAGAAGTCCCAATCATACTGCTGGAATGAAGATGAAAGATGGAAAAGTAGAAGAGCCAGGCTATGCGCTACGATTTCCAAGACTTTTGAAATTTAGAGATGAGGACAAGAAGCCGGAAGATGCGACATCAGTCAAAGAACTAATTGAAATGTTCGATCATCAGTTTGGAAAATAGTTATTTCGAAATTATTCTCACAGCCTTGAATGGCGAGCCATTTCCCCTGTGTGAGACAATCTTGTTTATTCCTATTTGGCTTTCTTCAACACGACCACTCTCATCTGAGTATCCTTGAATGATAGGTGGGCTTGTAATGGATCCGTCATTTGCTACCTCAATAACCCCTTTTATTGGAATTGGACTAACCTCAAGAGTCTTAGCCTCTTCAGGAGTTAGAGCACCTCCGTGTTCAAAAAGCTCTCTGGAAACTTCACTTAGGGGATGAGTATTCAAATCTCGATCGAATGCATATCCATAAAGTAGAAGAGATTCTGCATCTAAAGCATTAGGTCTAGCTGGAGTTGATGTTTCAGGTAGAGCTAAGAGTTTTTTTGAAGTAGGCTCGAGCTTTGATGGATTTGATTTATGCTCCGATGATGCTGGGCCACGAGATAAGAAGTGTTCAAAAATAGCCATAGATTTCGACCTATCCAAAAACCAAGAGGTTTCCCGAGGGGTATGTCTCTAGTATAGGGCAGATGTGACGTTGGTGGCAAGCTTTTCAATATCTTTCTTACACTTTAAGATTGCATGTATGTACAAATCTTGGTGCGTGGAGATATAATGTGGGAAGTAGGTCTTCAGAGAGAAGACACGAGAGGGGGTGAGTTATTAAATGGCAAATACAAACAAAACAGGCAATGACATCATCGTAACCATGGAGGAATTCTTTAAAAAGGCACCTGCTCTTCCAGCAAATGCTCGAGAGTTCATCGTTAAGATCACTCCTTGGTTCGCAATCATCTTCGGAGTTCTTGGTGTTTTAGCAGGACTCGCAGCAGTTGGTGTTTCACCAGTTGCAGTTCTTGGAGGCGTTCAGGCTGGGGGATCAGTTCTCATCAGTGGCGTTCTCGCAATCGTAACAAGTGTCATCATGATCATGGCATATCCAAAGCTCAAGAATTCACAGATGGCCGGCTGGAAGCTTTTATTCTGGTCTCAAGCAATTAGTGTATTATCATCACTTCTTGCTGGAGGTCTTAATGGTATAGTCGGAACTGTTGTTGGAGCATTAATTGGATTTTATATCCTGTTCCAAATTAAGTCTTACTACAAGTAGGCTTAGGATTTATTAGGCAACCCACATCTTGATTTATCAAGTGTGGGTTGTTCTCGTTTTGAGCCTCTTTAAGTCAAAAAAAAGATGTGCTATAGTGGTGTCACATGAAGCTAATCGTTGGTCTTGGTAATCCTGGAGAAGAACATCGCAATACTCGCCACAACCTCGGCTTTTTAGTAGTCGAGCAATTCCTCAAAGATATGCAGCCACCAGAAAAGGCTGTATGGACACACGAGAAGAAGTTTAAAGGTGAAATATCGTCATTTGAATACAAGCCCTCAAATGGCGACTTGTTCAAGGTTGTTCTTCTGAAGCCGCAGACCTACATGAATCTTTCAGGGGAGTCAGTTGCCCTCATAAAGAATTTTTATAAGATTGAGTCGGAGGATATCTGGGCAATTCATGATGATCTTGATTTACCAGTGGGTGGGATCAAGATACGACTTGGTGGAGCTGCCGGTGGACATCACGGTGTTGAGTCAGTCATCGCACAGTTAGGAACAGATCAGTTTTATCGATTTAAAGTAGGCATTGGGTCACCTGTCGAGAAGAAGATTGATCCAGATGGCGAGATCCATATGAAAAAGTCACTCTCTCGTGGCAAGGTGGATAACTATGTCCTCGGAGTTTTTGATGATCATGATGAGCCCAAGATCAAGCATGCTATTAAGACTTGCTCTCGTGCACTCGAGTTAGCACTAGAAAAGGATATCTTAGCCTCCCAGAACATGTACAACACCAAATAGGTGTGCTACAAATGGTATAGAGTCAGAAAATATGTCAGAACAGAGTGAAGCATCTATACCAGCAGAAGTTCCGCAATCCAACTCAGAAGAGCATGGCGATGTTCTTGTAAAAAAAGACGCAACAGCTCCATTAGACTCCTCAATATTTACAGGAGAGCATATAGTTCCCGTGAATTGGGATATACAAAATGTCTCAGGATTTGTTGAATTTATGAAGCAACAGCCTGAGGGCAGGTATCAGAAAGTGGGTCCAGATAATCAGATATTTGGCGGTGCCCCTGAAGCAGCTTTTGGACATGTAACTGAGATAGATGCCTCTGGTAAGAAAAGAAATGTTGGTCACACAGCAGATGGAATTGTCCTAAAACTACCTACTGTGAACATTTCAAAACCAGAGGAAGGGTATTTTGATAGTAGAAATCATAACTATGGTGAGTCCCTCGCAGTAGAATTAATGAAAGATCTTAGAGCGAGTAAAGAGATGCCGTTTATTATGTCTCGGCGGTCTAATGATTCTGAGGGAACAGATCTTTTGTATGATGTCGGACAGGACGGTGTCGCAATGTATGCGCTAGATGAGTCTTCAAGCTCTGCTCACAAAGCCTCTCGAGAAGGGGAGTTTGAGAGATTTGCAACGATTTATGACAATGAAGGTAATGATGTCCGTTTTTTTATAAGGACAAAGAATGGTGAGGGCATCGAGGCAAGCCCATCACTTCTTCAGAGTCGGGCTGCATTAGCGCTTGAAACATGGCGGACCCTTGAAAATAAAAAGCAAGCTAGTCTAGAGCGAAATGCAGAGCGGGAATTTCCTCGAAGTACACTTCTCATAGACAGCTCGCTTCCAGCAGCTGTAGGAGCACAAGATAATGAAAAGCCGTCAGAAAAAGATGATACATTGGCACAAGTAGCTGATCAGAATGAGCAAGATAATGCTACTAAACTAGCTGAAGTTCAGGATCGAATTGAGGATCGTGTGGGAAAAGCAAAAGAGGAGATCAATATCTCGAGTGTTGTAAGTGCTTTTGATCAAAAACCCGCCCTAGAGAGTCTTGAGCTTCCAGACCAAAGAGGGCTTTCTCGACGAACTTTATTGAAAGGTGTTGCTGGTACGCTGCTTGGTGGTATTAGTGGCTT
The DNA here is from genome assembly GCA_017991775.1 of Candidatus Levyibacteriota bacterium. Taxonomy (GTDB): domain Bacteria; phylum Patescibacteriota; class Microgenomatia; order Levybacterales; family UBA12049; genus JACROF01. The sequence continues at coordinate 3,498 of JAGOPV010000007.1, forward strand.
ATTTGCTAGAAAGGTGCTTGCTCCAGGGTCCCAGCCTAATTCCATACAAGCTGTGACACACAGTGTTCCGACTGCGACACCTACCTCTGAAATAAGAGAGCAGCCAACTCGAACTGCAACGCCGCAACCAACAGCAACGTCAACCCCGTCTCCCGAATCGACATATACTGCAACTGCGGAGTCAACCAGTACGAGTACTCCTACCAAAGAGCCGACAAGCACTCCTCCTCAAGAGACAGAGACGAGTACTCCTGAGCCCGAGCCAACAGAAGTAGAAACGATAGTGCCAACTGCTCAGCCAACTGAACTGCCTACAGAAGTCCCAACAGAAGTGTCTACAAAAGAGCCGACAGAAATTCCTGTAGTTCCAACGCCTGATATTGATGAAATTCTAAAAGATTCTGAATCAGTTACGATCGCAGAAAATGGAACAATTTCTGAATCGATCGCTAAGCTAAATGGAAAAGATATCTCTACTCCTGAAGGACAGGAGTGGTGGAAAGAAAATTATTGGTACGCTGTAGAGCAGTTAGGAGCTTTTGAGCTTGCTAACTACGAAACTCTAGAGGAATCTTTTAAAGCTCGAAGTGTTGATTCAGACGGACAAGAAGTTGAAATGGTGGCTGCCTCATTTCCTGAGGGATATCCTTCAAGGAAAGATATTCTTCAATGGATAGAACAGGCAAAGCAGGCGATGGGAGACATGGGGGTAGATCCAGATACATTACCAATCACCTATCAGGGGAAAGAGAATGACTTGAATACCATTGATCCGTTACTCCAGCTTCAAGAGGCATTGCACTGGGTGACTAAAGACGTAAGACTTTCTGTCCCTGATCCCAAGTACTCCTCAGCTATTATTGAATACTATTCTTCTAGATAATCCCTACACCCAGGATACTTGGCGTAGTGGTTGATACGCTATAATATTGTTATGCAGTCTATCAAGTCAGTCCTCGATAAATTTAACCCCACAACTGATAAGTATATCTCTCGTGAATTTCAGACATTTGGAATACATCTCTCAGAAAGCCTGGATGATTATAAGCACAAGAGTCTTTATATCAAGCTCTCAAAGACAGTGCACCGATCAATTCTTGAAAAAGCACTCTCATTTGCCATTGATAGCAATGCTAAGAACAAAGGCGCACTTTTTATGTGGAAGTTGAAGGAGCTGCGAGAGCTTGAGAAAAAAGCAGCTGAAAAAATGCAGCAGAAACTCTTGTAACGCAAGATATTCAGAGATTAGGATACTACGATATTAAGAGGAAAGTACCCTTCCCTCAATATCTTAATTTCTCAGTATCTTAATATCAAATTTTATGAAGACATCTCCTTTTAAAGATAAGGTTATCTCCATTGTCAATTCTATTCCAAAAGGTAAGGTCGTGAGTTACGGGCAGGTAGCTGCCTACGCTGGAGTACCACGAGCAGCGCGTGAAGTTGGGTGGATTATGAATGAATTAGGCGGGGAAGTGCCTTGGTGGAGGGTGCTCAACAACAAAGGTTACATCAGTATTCGTGGAAATGCGACTGCAGATAAGGAATTACAGAAGAAACTTTTAGAAGCAGAAGACATAGAAGTCTCTAGTGATTACGAGCTAGATATGAAGAAATATCGTTACTCTCCCGACCCGAAGATCTTAGAGGGATACGGAAATTCAGATGATTACATCACTACCCTCATTGCAAAATACAAACTCTGAGAATAACAGTACGATGCATTAATGCATCGTACAAAACACCAGTATTTGAATTGGCTTCGGATCAGGTATATAATCCACCTCATCTTTGCATGGCAGGTTGCCAGCAAGAAAGATCATAGTAAGGGAGAGATCTCATGCCAGATTTTTTTAGGCAAGATCTTGTTGGCTCAACAAGTGCATTGCCTGAGATTCAAGATGCTGAAGCCGAAGCTTGGGGAATTATCAATGCTTGCGAAGCTGCAAGTCTTCTGCTTGAAAGTATTGTATACAACCCAGGTCTGCCTGAGAAGGACACAGGCGGTCCGAAGCATAGTACAGATATGATTCATCGGACCACTGTAATCGTCAATCGGCGATTTTCAGGTGCTGGTGGGACTCAGCAAATACTTCTCTCAATTGGTCCCAAGGAGGTGTGGAAACAACTTCTTGGAGTCGAGATCTCTGTGCGCCGTCTCGATACAGGCGCTATCATGGCAAGGAGCAAAGTTGGCGAAGAGGCTTACGTCAGATTTCCTGATGTTTCTTTTCACCATGCGTATATTTTCAGGCTAGAAGAGCCTGTCTCAGAATAAACCCTTGAGATTTCAGGGGCTTAGAAAGGAGATCGAAATGCCTTTTAAGGCGATCGAACGGACTGCGCCGGTAAAAACGCTACGCGAGTTCCAGGTGCTATTAATGGGCTATGTCTTTAGCGTAGAGAAGGTCGAGTCAGGGAACGTCTCGCTCTACGGCGTCGACATCAGCCATCGCGTCGAAGTCGGAGAAGTTGCAAGAGACGGAATTTATCTTGTTCGTCTCGAATTTCAATTTCCTGGGCAGTTCTCTATCGGCTCATTTGAGCCAGAACTCGTGTTCAAGAGCAGGGTCTCGGGCATTGAACATTCTGTCCCATTTATTGTAGATAGGGACAGAATGGCAGAGGTCCAGTCGTACTGCATATTGGGGGATTATGAACTGACAATCAAGTTCTGCTCAACACACCGGCAGTACTGGGAATGGGAGCGAACGCTATATCGCTTGTAATTTTTATTGCACCGTCTCCATTCAGGGGACGGTGTTTTTTTCTTGGCGTAAGCTCCCACAGCTTATAGTTTGAATTTTTCCTCATTTTTTGCTACGATACACCTCGTTTCTGCAGGTTGCAGACAGCACTTTTTATTAGACAGGAGAAGTCATGTCGAAGGTTTCCGAAAGACTTGAAATCCTCGTTGAGACGATACCGACCGTTGAGGCCGACAAGCGACCACTCATGGTGAGAGTGGCGCAGGCCCTCTGCGATGAGGGCTTTGGCGCCAAAGAGGTTTGTGAGGCGATGACCTCTCCCAAGAACTGGGCAGACGCCATGAGTACAAACATCATGGGCGTCCACACGGTTTTGATCGACGGGTTCCAGATGGGCTGGATTCCAGCGCCCGGAGGCGTGTTTGGTCGGCTTGACGATTACGACATCGATGAAGCCACGGATGACACGCTTTCGAGCGAGGAATTCGTGCACGAACTCTTAGAGGCCAACTGGCCTCTATCCGAGGCTTACAATCATTCGTATTAACGATTAGTTCTCCAGCAGTCCTGAACAATTTACGCCCGCTCTGCATTTTTTGCAGGGCGGGTTTTTTCTTGGGGAAAATTTGAGATTTACACTGTACGATGCATTAATGCATCGTACAGTCTGTTTAAATTATTTTATTTTGATTTCGTTCTTGGCGAGGAATGCTGCCAGTAGGGTAGTGATTGGGACTGCTAAGACAAGTCCAATACTGCCAGCTATAGTTCTGACGATTTCCTCAGCTAATAGTTCACTGTTAAAGATGACCCACCAGGGATACTGCTGGCTTTGCAGACTCATGACGATGAAGATAAAGATGGCTATTCCTGCACCTGCATATGCTAGAACAAGTGTATTCACGAGGGAGGCGATATGCTCTCTTCCTACGATCATCCCGCGTCTGTAGAGCTCCTTCATAGAATAGGACGGATTGGCATCTGATAGCTCAGCAACAGTTGTAGATTGAGTCGTGGTCGTATCATCAAGTACGCCAAGAGACCCAATGATAATTCCGCCAAGAAGAAGCCCGTGGAGGTTGATGGGAATTTGAGAGCCAAGCATGAGATTATATGCATCTTCACTTCCAAGTCCAGAAAGTGAACTAAGTTTTACTGCGATGATAGCAATTACGCCGGTTAGAAAAAGACTGATGGCTGTTGCTATGACAGCGATAGTTGTTCTTTGGTTATAGCCATGGGCTAAATAGATTGTTGTAATCATAATGATGATAGATCCGATCACGCTAATAGTGAGCGGATCAGCTCCTTTAAGAATTTGCGGTACGATAAATCCAGCAATGACAATAAGGCTGATAATAAGACCTAAGAGTGACCCAAGACCTTTTTTCCCAGTCATAAGGATAACAAGAATGAAGAAAAGTGATGCAATAAAAAGAAGAGAAGGAATCCTGTAGATATCAGAGATGGTGTAGGTAGACTTATTGTTGCTGAGCAGTTTGCTTAGGATGACAGTATCGTTCTTTGAGAGCCGTTGGCTCTCGGTGATAACTCTTACGCCTCCGTATTCAAGAGTTAGAATTTTATTTCTCTCTGCACCATCTAGGATCTGTACTGTGACTTTTTGATAAGGATTCTTTTTACCACCGATATTCTTTACCTCATTCTTAATAATCGATGTTACTTTCGCCTTCGAAAATTCTTGAGTGCTTTGCGATTGAGCCAGAGTAGATTGGGGAAAGAGCGCTGCAATAAAAACGAGCAAGAATGTCTTGATGAGGATATTCACATGAGAAGTATAGCACTACCATATGTCGGTTTTAAGTTATCGGTCTATCAGGTGATATAAATTGCCTATTGCAATATGCAACTAAGTTGCATATACTACATGCAACTGACTCGCAAATGCAGCAGTTATACGTAACACAATACAAATATATTGATCTTGTAATATTAAGGCCTCGCATTGCGAGGCCTTAAGAATAAAATATTTTATGCAAAACCATACGCAACTCTTGGGGGATTCAAATTTACGCACTACAGGTGCTAGGCTTGCGGTGCTCTCATTTTTTAATGAAACAGCTGGTCCGCTTGGAGCTGATGAAATTATTGAGCATCTTCTATCAGAGCATGAGAAAGTAGATAAGGCAACGGTCTATCGTATGCTTGAGACTTTCTACCAAAAGGGACTGATAAAGAGACTAGAGTTTGGGGAAGGTAAATATCGTTATGAGATAGCGGGGGAGGATCATCATCATTTAATCTGTGAGAAGTGTGGGAGTGTTCAGGATTTATCAAATTGTAATATCCCAGAACTTGAAAGAGATATAATGAAAAAGAAGAAGTTCAAAGTCGTACGTCATTCTCTTGAATTCTTTGGAATTTGCGCATTATGCCAACACTAATTTACATTATTATTTTTACAGTTCTCGCTAGTCTTTTATCTCTTGCTGGAGGAGTGCTCCTTCTGACAAGGAAAAAGCTCTCGCACAAAGTTACCCATGGTCTTGCAGCATTTTCTGCTGGGTCGTTGTTGGGAGTGGCATTTCTCGATCTACTTCCTGAAGCATTTCATCACCTCGAAGAGCTCGGAGTAGTCGAAGTTGAGCGGACTGTCATGCTCTATGCGCTTGGCGGAGTGCTATTATTTTTCCTCTTAGAAAGATTTATACATTGGTTCCACCACCACCATCGAGATCATAAGCAAGAGGCTGTAAAACCTATTGTTGCTCTAATTGTTTTTGGAGATGGCGTACATAATTTCATCGATGGAGCAGTTATTGCTGCCACATTTATGGTGGACATCAGATTGGGGATGATCACGACCCTTGCGATTATTGCGCACGAACTTCCTCAAGAGATAGGTGATTTTGGACTTCTTTTAAGTCAGGGCGTATCCAGGGCGAAAGCTCTCGTATACAACTTATTGAGTCAGCTTACAGCTGTTCTTGGCGGAGTGTTGACATTTTTTATTGGCGCATCTGTTGAAGGTCTTTTGCCGGTTCTTATTGCGATCACGAGTGGATTCTTTATCTATATTGCCCTTACTGATCTTGTCCCAGATATTCATAGCGAAAATAAGAAAGGCTTTGCTGTTATGGAAACTGCACTTCTATTTTTGGGAATAACTGTTGTTTCTGTATCAGTTATGCTGCTTGAGCATTAGGAAAAATATCGCAGCTTTTGTTGTTATAAGATCTTAGCGAGAGATAAATACTTATAAGTAGTGCTAATACTACAAATCCCTGCATCCAGATGCTTGAGAATAAGAGCCCCAGAAAGCCTCCGCCCGAGCCAAAAAGCGCAAAGACTGAGAGGCTGCAGCTAGGACAGCCAACGCTTGCAAGCGAGAGTAGTCCAGTGCCACCCATCGAGAGTTTTGTTTTACCACTGATAGCAATTTTTTTACCAACTAGGAAGATAAGCGAGATGTTTAGTCCTATGAGCAGAGCTGTAACTAGGAGTAGGATGATGTGTCCAAGATTGAACATCTGAAAATAGCCAATAATTAGTTGAGAGAGCACCGAGAACTTGTAGGTGATCGGGAATTTGTGAGTCAGAGTATTGATGACGAGGCTATTATTAAGGACGAATACTTGCATGATGAGGTAGGCAGAAGCGACGCCAAGCGTGACAAGCAGTGTTCTCTTCTGTGTGACTGGACTAAAAAAAGACATAGAGGTTTATTTCTTAAGTTGCTGATCAATGATAGTTTTAAATGACGCGTAGGGAAGTGCTCCTACAACGATCTGTCCGTTAACAAATGAGGTAGGTGTTGAGCTAACACTGATCTTTGCACCATCTGCCATGTCCTGATCGATTTTACTCGCATATTTCTTGCTACTAAAGCATGAGTTAAATTGCTCTAGATTAAGACCGAGCTGTCCAGCCCAGAGGCTAATATCTTCAGTAGTAACTGCGATAGTCCCTTCTCCCTTGAGCTCTTGCTCTGCAAAAGCTTTGTCATGGAATTCCCAGAACTTGTTTTGCTCATTTGCACACTCTGATGCCTCAGCTAGATCTCTGGCTGCTGGATGCATCTCGGGTGGCAGTGGATACTGTCTGAAGGCAAATTTTACGAGGCCAGTGTCAATATAATCCTTTTTGATTTGTGGGAGAGTATCTTTCCAGAACTTACGACAGAACAAGCATTGAAAATCGCTGAATTCAACGATAGTTATTTTAGCGCTACTTTTCCCAAGAACAGGGAGGTGACCATTGCCGACTTTAAAAATGCCTGGGGTGGGGGTAGGTATTTGTCCAAGTGTGCCAGCCGATAAGAGTTCCTCTTTTTGCTCCCAGTAAGTGACCTTTGCAGTTTGATAGCCCACGAGTCCGCCAAGTAGTAGGAGGATTGCGATAAAAACGAGGGATGACCAGCCTATTTTCGGAAGAAACTTCGGGAGTTTGATTTGAACATAGTCCTTAGGATCTGTTTCAGGAGATTTTTTGAGGGTAGTCTTGCGTGCTGCCATGTGAATTATTCTAGTGAAGCACAGGGGGCATGTCAACGTTTTCTGTTGTATACTATGTTCTATGGATCAACATACTATTGAGCCGGTAGCAACACCTGAAGTCGCCAAAGAAACACCACCTTCGAGGGAGCTCTCAAAGCTATTCGCGATGGTTACGGACCGCTTCGTACATCCACAAGCTGGTCCAAATCATGAGCACAAGATTACTGTTAACCCCTTTGTTTCAAAGATGGCATCAGCGTATGAGAAGTTGCGAAATGCAATGGAGTATCGGGAGGAGGAGGTCATTCTACGAGCTACGATTGAGAGAATTTTACGACGTAGACTACTGCTGGGTGGTACGGCTAAGTCTACAGCAGAGCCACTGATCCGTGAGTTGATCTGGGCCCGTTATCTTGCTGATAATGAAGTGCCTGAGAGTGCTGTCGTAAAAATCGAAGAGGTTATAGACGTGTATCTTGCGCTTCGTTTGCGTATTCTTGATAAGCATCAGATGAGAGTAGGCGAGCTCAATGATCTCATCTACCACTTAATGTCTGCTGCTATTGAGCACGTCCTTAATCCAAATGAAGAAAAACAGATCATGGCAAATTTCATGTACAAGGTCCTTCTTGATGATGTCGAGATTATTGAAGAGACCGAGGAGACAAGAAATGCTCAGGTCTATCTTGCAGTTAGGAGAGCCTTTGCGAAAGATGATCACGCCTTTCTTCAGTACCACATCTTTTCACTTTATTTTGGTGAACTAACCAAGGCCAACTTAGATCATGTTGTGCAGAATTTCCCATCTGGATTAAAGGAGATAAATAGACAACTCGTATATCCTAAGCGAGATAGGATATTCTCATATGTTAAGAAGCGTGCAGCAGCATTCTTTGTTCTTGAAGTACTGATGCGCGAGAATAAAGATGGGTTAAAGGCGCTCTTGAGCGACGAGAAGAAGGTTGAGGAGAAAGCCCAGGAGATCTGTAATCGTCAGTATCGAAGTATATCTTCAAAGGTGAGAAGAGCAATTGTTCGAAGCGTCATTTTTATTTTGATGACGAAAGTACTCTTTGCATTTGCCATTGAAGGTACGTATGAAAGGCTCGTATATGGCGGAATCCAGTGGACAACACTCTTAATTAATACGAGTATACCGCCACTTCTTATGGTCGTGGTGAGTCTATTTATACGTTCTCCTGATCAAAAGAATACCAATAGGATCTATGCATATATTCAAGCGCTACTTTATGATGAAAGTCCAAGACTTGGCGGAAGACTTCAGATTCATAAGAACGCAGACAAGCCCAACCTAGCATTTAATCTTCTCTGGCTATCAGCATTTGTGATCTCATTTGGTGCGATCATCTCGCTCCTTTCTGCACTGCATTTTAACATTGTGAGTCAGGCGATCTTTATCTTCTTTGTCACGGTCGTATCATTCTTGGCATATAGAATTAGTCTCTCTGCGCACGACTTCTCTGTTGGGGACAAGCAGGATCTCTTGACTCCATTTATAGACTTCCTTTTTGTGCCAGTTATCAGAGTAGGGAGAAGATTGACACAGAGTATCTCCCAGATCAATTTCTTCCTCTTTCTTTTTGACTTTATCATCGAGACGCCCTTTAAATTAATCTTTGCTTTTATCGAGCAGTGGTTCAAATTCCTTCACGAAAAGACCGAGGACTTAGGATAATCGTATGGTATACTGAATGTGATGAAATTACTTAAAGCCAATTCCCATTACCTTGCCTTTCTCATAGCTCTCTCGGCGACGGTAGGGAGCCTTTTCTTTAGTGAAATTCTTCATTATCCTCCCTGTGTTCTCTGTTGGTATCAAAGAATATGTATGTACCCAATCGTTGGTTTACTCGCTCTTGGCATCTATTTTGGCGAGAAGACAGTTTATAGAGGTGTGCTTTTGCTTAGTAGTATCGGACTTTTGATCTCGATTTATCACAATCTTCTGTACTACAAGATTTTGCCAGAGGCTGCAGCTCCATGTCTGCTTGGAGTATCATGCACCACAAAGTTCATTGAGTGGTTTGGATTTATTACGATCCCATTACTTTCTGGGCTCGCGTTTGCATTCATAATTATCACTATGCTACTCTACAGAAACTTCGTTAGCTCGAAGGCTAAGAAAAAGTAATATGCGAAAAGAAGGAATTATATTAGGACTTATCGGACTCATCACGGTCGTGATTGTTGTGGGCGCTGCGCTTTTACTTAGTCAGCCTAAAGAGGCGACAGAGCAGGCAGCTACTGTAACTGATACAGCACTTTTGCTTGGACCAGAGAAAGATCGCCAGGCAATTGGCTCATCTTCTGCAAAAGTTACTATCGTTGAATTTGGCGACTATCAGTGTCCTGCATGTAGACTTGCTCATCCCGTAGTCAAGCAAATCCTCGAAGAATATAAAGATAAAGTTTATTTCGTGTTTAGAAATTTCCCATTGCCAATGCATCAGAATGCACAGCTAGGAGCGACAGCAGCTCTCGCAGCAGGAGAACAAGGGAAGTTCTGGGAAATGTATGATCTCCTCTATGAGAATCAAGAAGAGTGGGGCGAGAGTGCAAAGGCAAAAGATCTTATTAAGGAGTATGCGGCAGATCTGAAGCTTGATACGGCAGCTTTCTCGCAGGCATTAGATGCGCAGTTTGGTAAAGCAGTTATTCAAAAGGATCAAGATGATGGCTATCAATTGGCAGTTAATTCAACTCCTACCTTCTATATTAATGGCGACAAAGTCGTCGGAGGCATCGACTACGATACCTTTAAGAAAGAAATAGACAAACGCCTAAAGTAGGTTACTAAGTGGTAAGTATATTGACACAACTTTGTTTTTGGTGTTAGATAAGAATTCCAAACTATGGCAGACATCACCCTCACAGACGCAAATTTTGAAGATGAGATCGTAAAATCTACAGTTCCAGCTCTTGTGGATTTCTGGGCTCCTTGGTGTCCTCCCTGCAAGATAATTGGTCCTATCGTTGAGGAGCTCGCAGTTGAGTATGCAGGCAAGCTCAAGGTAGGAAAGATGGATGTTGATCAGCATCAAATTGGATCTGAGAAATACGGCGTAATGTCTTTGCCAACCCTTCTCCTTTTTAAGGATGGTAAGCCGGTTGACTCTATTATCGGTGCGCAGAGTAAAGAATTAATTAAGCAAAAAATAGAAGCACTAATTAGCGGTTAGTTAATAGCGTATAGCGTTTAGTAGAAATATGTTAGTATAAGCATGTAACTAGGCGCTATCTGCTAAGGTCTATCCGCTTTTTTTATGGAAAATATATACGATGTCATCATCATTGGCTCTGGCCCATCTGGCCTAACTGCCGCTACATACACCACTCGCGCTGCTCTTAAGACCCTAGTTTTGGCTGGGGAAAAATGGGGGGGTCAACTTATGTTGACTTCAGTTATTGAAAATTTCCCTGGTTTTCCAGAGGGGATCGAAGGGCCAGAGTTGATGGCAAACATGCGAAAGCAGGCAGAGCACCATGGAGCTGAAATACTCAATGAAAATGTCACAAAGATCGAGATGTCTGAAAGGCCATTTAAAGTGAGTACTTCCACAAGGGGTTATGAAGCAAAGTCGATTATCATCGCAACAGGGGCTGATGCCCGTTGGCTGGGTGTACCAGGTGAGACTGAGAGAATTGGAAGAGGGATGTCTTCATGCGCAACATGTGATGCGATGTTCTTTAAAGGTAAAAACGTCTTTGTTGTAGGTGGAGGAGACAGTGCGATGGAGGAGGCCCTCGTACTTTCAAAGACTGCAAATAGCGTAACGCTTTTGCACAGAAGAGATGTGTTTCGTGCGAGTGACATTATGATCCAGAGAGTCAAAGAGAATTCTAAGATCACCCCACTCTTAAATTCTGAGATTGTGGAGGTTAAGGGGGAGATGCGGGTCCAATCTGTCATGGTCAAGAATAATCAGACGAGTGAGATAAAAGAGATGAAGGTAGACGGTGTCTTTGTGGCGATTGGGCATATCCCGAATACGACATTTTTGAAGGATATCGAGCTAGACGAGGAAAAATATATAAAGGTCAAAGATGGTTTCAGAACAAATATTGACGGCGTCTTCACAGCAGGGGATGTGCATGATAGGCACTACCGTCAGGCTATCACAGCTGCAGGCTTTGGATGTGCCGCAGCGCTTGAAGCAGAGCGTTGGCTTGCAACTGATGGTAAAGACCTCAATTTCAAAGCGAATTAATTCCTATTGACACAAAAATAAATTGAGGATATCGTTGAGTTGTGGACCAAACCGACAGAGCGACAAAAGTAAGTATCATAGGTGATCGCCTTAAAAACCTCCTTAAATACAAGCATTTTTTTGTCCCAATTATCCTCCTTATCACACTTCCAGTGGTTCTTTTTCAGGTCTTTCGATCCCAGGACAATCGTCAGTTTGCTGCGCTATCATATGAGCCAACTGCAGTTCGTGGAGTGGAAGGGGATCTTTGGGCTGATATCGTCCTGGGTAGACGCGACTTTACGGAGATTTCTCCACGAGAAATTGTTCCTTATAAGTTATTTAATCCAGGTGGAGTCATCGTTGATCGCTCGGTGAATCCTGGTAGGATGTATGTCTGGGATGGGGGAAACAATCGAATATTGGGCGTCGACCTTTCAAAGTGCTATGCCCAAAACAGTCCGTGCACAGCAGATCTTGTTATTGGCCAGCCGTCTGGCAGTGATTTTGGAGCTTGTAATGGAGACTCTAGCTATCAATATTATCCTCAACGGGAAAAGTCATCAGCTTCGACTCTCTGTGGTGTCTGGGAAGGCACACATACGACTCTTGAAGATGGCGGACATGCAAATATGTTCGTTGCAGATAATGGCGATCTTTATGTGCCAGATTTTCGCAATAATAGAGTCCTTAAATATATCAGTCCATTTACAACAGATACGATCGCTGATGAGGTTTGGGGCCAAGCAGACTTTATAGGAAATAATTGTAATTCGACAGGCATAACCACAAGTCCTCCTCCAACAGCCTCTACCCTTTGCTTTTTATCTATTGGTGATGGCGGGGAAGGGCGTGGTAATGGGGTCGCTCTAGATTCGCATGGAAATTTATGGGTTGCAGACGGTGGTAATAGTCGGGTGCTCCGTTTCTCAAAAGATGAAGAAACTGGTCAAATCTCCAAAGTGGCAGACCTTGTCCTTGGGCAGCCAGATCTTACAACGGGTGGAGACTGGGTATATGGCTCAAATCAAAATCAAATGCATGGACCAAGAGCTGTACGGGTAGATGACCTGGATAATGTCTATGTTGCAGATTCAGGCAACAACCGTATTCTTGTTTTTGCTCCTCCATTTACCTCAGGCATGAATGCTTCAAGCGTTATCACAGAAGGCCTCCAAGACTTTAGCCCGGCTGGACTTGAGATTGACCCACAAGGGAGAGGTTTGTGGACTGTAGACAATGTGAATTGGGATGCAAAGCTCCATCTGCGTAGTTTCGATGGGACAATCCAGAAAGAAGTAACTAATGGGAATAGGAGTGTTGGATCTATAGGTATTGATACACAGGGAAATCTTCTTTTTGCAGCAACTGTTTATGGTCAGGATGTCGTTCGTTTTGGTGAGCAGTCAGATGGAAATTATGCTGAGACAAAGAGCCTTTTCTCTCCTCCTCAAGGATACAATCTGTCAACTTCACGAAGATTAGAGCCCTCGGGCTGGGTAGGAGTTGGAGTGGTAGGTAATCAGGTTATTGCTGCTGACAACCGTATCCTCTTTTGGAATAATTCTGAGTCCTTGACGAATGGACAGGCAGCAGACGGCTTTGTTGGAGTTACTAGCTTTACTCAATTCCCTGAGATTGGCTTCCAGACGCTGAAAGTGGATGGCGACAATAGGGTCTGGGCAAGTGATCTCTCAAAAGTTGTTGTGTATCAAGGTCCACTTACACAAGGGGAGTTGCCTATCAAAACAATTGTCTCGCCACTGCCAGTGGTCGGTGGTGGTCAGATAACTTTTGGGCATATTGCAGGGATTGCTCCAACAACTCACTCGGACTATGTTTGGTTCTCAGATGTTGACAATAATCGCGTTTTTCGTGTTCGTAATCCTCTAACGACACCTGTTGTTGATACTGTCTTAGGACAAGAGAATTTGGTCGCATCTCAATGTAATCAAGGGCTCTATCCGCAGGCGGAGGCAACAGGCAAGCTAGATGTGCTTTGTTCTCCAGGCAAGCTTTCCATAGATAAAAAAGGCAATCTCTATGTTTCCGATCATTACATTGAGACGGCAGGGAATTGGAGGCTTCTCATGTTCTCTCCCTCTACTTTTTCAGCTTCACCATCTGCGGTTATTTTTGCTCCCAATGCAACAAAGGAGTTTCCTCGACAACCTGCATATACGCAGGGCCAGTCGCATGCAACATTTGAGGTAGCTTTTGATAGCACTAATAGAATGGTGACAGGATATAATCCATATCTAGGACCTCGTTTTGTTGAGTACTACAACGACCCAACCAAGCTAAATGTGGGCAACCCTTCCGATCCTGCTTTTGCACTCTCAGATGGTCAGCTCAAAGATTTTTATGGTTGGCCTGTAGCCATGACATTTGATAGTAGTGACAACTTATATGTTTATGATGCGAATAGGGGCCAGGTCCGAAAATACATTACGCCTTTTGGCCCTATGAACCCTCCACTTACTGACACTCCTACGCCAACACCTACCCCAACGAGGATTCCCACTGCTACGCCGCGCCCAGCTACTCCAACTCCAACCAAGACACCTACACCTACTCCAAAGCCTCCAACACCTACCCCAACAAAAAAACCGACTCCAACACCGACTAAAACACCTACACCAACTGCGACTAAGACTCCAACACCAACACCCACCCCAGTTGATTTGACGCCACCAACAGTTAGCATAACTCAGCCTGCAAATAACGCTACGGTGACACGTGGTAGATCATCGACGATCAGTGCAAGCGCATCTGATGCTTCAGGTATAAGTAAGGTCGAGTTTTATGTGAATGGGGTTCTAAAATGCTCAGACAGCGCCAGTGCATACTCATGTAGTTGGTCAGTCCCTTCACCCGCGAATGTTACGTATTCACTGACAGCTAAAGCCTTTGATAAGAAGGGGAATACAAAGATCTCATCGGTAGTTACCGTTAAGTCAAAGTAGCAATTTTTCTTAAGGGCCATAAAGGTGTTGACAGCCTCAATTCACCTATGGTACTATAGCTCTCACAGTAAAGCGAAAAAGTCGTTTTTTTATGCCTAGAAATTCACACATAACATTTATTATCCTTTAAGGGATACCGTGACTTTCTACATCCTCTTTTTCACACTACTGTAAATCGCACATTTTATTGGTTGCTGGCTGATTAGTTTTTAGTTTTCAGTTACTAGTTCCTAGTTTCCAAACTAGCTACTATTGCCTAATAACTAATTCCCAAATAGGGGCCGGTAGCTTAGTTGGTAGAGCGCGTCATTTGCAATGATGAGGTCGAGAGTTCAAATCTCTTCCGGTCCACCGAGTCAGACTCGGCTTTGCTGAGTTCAGAATTGAAACGTCATACGTTTCATTATTAATAATTTAGGTAAGGTTCAAGGCTTCGTCCTTTCGGACAAGCCCCCTAGTTAGAGGGGGTTTTTCTGAAAGGTTAGGTAGTCTTTCGCTAACTTCTCCCAAGGAGGGGGGCCGAGAGATCACCTTTGATGAGAGCTCTTTAATAAGTGAAGAGAATTCCGAATTCGCCTCCTGGCGAATCGGAATAAATTTGTCTAAATCCGGTTTAAAATCCGGAAATATTAGAAAATCTACTCATAATGTCATTAATGGATGCCTTGGAGATATTGACCGAGGAAGGACGCATACGGCGGCGATACGCGTCGGGGAGGAGCCAAAATCCTTTGATCCGGCGGTTTCCGAATGGGGCAACCCTCCAGCATGTCTGGAAACCTGCAGTAAACAACGTTGATTTATCAATGTAATAGCTGTTGAGTTGGGAACGGCTCGAACTGAAACATCTCAGTAGGGCCAGGAATATAAATCATATGAGATTCCGTCAGTAGCGGTGAGCGAAAGCGGAACAGTCTAAACCCGTCCATTGGACGGGGGTTGCAGGGCAAGCGATATTCGATGTGAACATAGATAGCAGAAGGACTCGGAATAGTCCCCCATAGAGCGTGAAAGGCGTGTACGCGAAATTTATGTTCCCGATAGCATGTACCTAAGTACCATGAAGCACGATAAACTTTGTGGGAATCTGGGCCGACCACGGTCCAAGACTAAATATCAATATCTACCGATAGTGAACTAGTACCGTGAGGGAAAGGTGAAAAGCACCCCGGGAGGGGGATGAAATAGAACTGAAATTAATGACTAACAAGCAGACAAAGTGCGAGCAATCGTATGATGTCGTGCCTATTGAAGAATGAACCTGTGAGTTATTGTGTACAGCGTTAGTTTAAGCTACGAACGTAGCGAAGACATAGTGAAAGCGTGGCCTAACCGGCCGTTAGTTGTATGCATTAGACCCGAAACTAGGTGAGCTAACCATGAGCAGGCTGAGTCCCGTCGAAAGATGGGAGGAGGGCCGCACCCGTATACGTAGCAATGTGTTGGGATGACTTGTGGTTAGGGGCAATATGCCAATCGAACCTAGAGATAGCTGGTTCTCCCCGAAATATATTATGGTATAGCGCCTTGTTAATTACTCTGCGGGGTAGAGCACTGAATGGTTCGTGGGGGAGCAATCTCTCGCAACCAATCAAACTCCGAATACGTATGAATGTATCAAGGTAGTCAGGCTGGTCGGGCTAAGCTGATCAGTCGAAAGGGAAACAGCCCAGACTCCCATTTAAGGCCTCTAAATCAAAGCTAAGTTTTGAAGGAAGTCAAGATCCAGAGACACCCAGGAGGTTGGCTTAGAAGCAGCCACCCTTTAAAGATAGCGTAACAGCTCACTGGCGGATGGTTCTTGGCGCCGAAAATGTATCGAGGATTAAGTTTTGTGCCGAAATTGGAGATTTGTAGCAATACAAGTGGTAGGGGAGCGTTCTATTTGCAGTGAAGTTGGTCTGTAAGGACTGGTGGAGCGGATAGAAGTGAGAATGCAGGTATGAGTAGCGATATGATGGTGAGAAACCATCACACCGAAAGCCCAAGGTTTCCTCCGCAATGTAAGTCAGCGGAGGGTTAGTCGGCCCTAAGGGTCTTCCTCGTTAAAGGGGATTAGCCCGATGGATAACCCGTTAATATTCGGGTACAGATTATGTGTATTATAAGGGGGTACAGAGTCGGAAGAGCATTGCCGCATCCGTGCGGTCTAAGCAACGAGATAGAGAGAATTGGCAAATCCGTTCTTTCGTTTTAAATCGAGTTGTGAATGAGAGTCTCCAAGCAATTGGGGGCAATTTTGCAGCTTTCAGTTCTCCAGAAACGCCTCACTATGACACCGCAAGGTAGTCAAAACGCATAATTTACCGTACCGCATTACCGACACAGGTGGGCTGGTCGAGAAGACTAAGGTGATCGGGAGAAAGAGGTTTAAGGAACTCGGCAAAAAAGCTAGGCGTAACCTTTGGGAGATGCCTTTCCGTAATTAGTTTTACGGACACAGCAAAAGAGTATTTAGCGACTGTTTATCTAAAACACAGGTCCCTGCAAAGCCGAAAGGCAACGTATAGGGGCTGACACCTGCCCAGTGCCGGTAAGTCAAAAATGGTGGATGATCCTCGCAAGAGGTGAGTTTGTTATTTAAGCTCCGGTGAACGGCAGCAGTAACTATAACTGTTCTATGGTAGCGAAGTTCCTTGTCGGGTGAGTTCCGACCCGCACGAATGGTAGAACGACTGAATAACTGTCTTAAACCTCTACCCGGCGAAATTGAGATGGCTGTGAAGACGCGGCCTAAACATACATGGACAAAAAGACCCCGGGAGCTTTACTGTAGCTTGGCATTTGCAAGCTTATTTCAACTGTTTAGAATAGGAGGGAGAGCAATCGAAAGTGAAATACCTCTCTTTGGAATGAGTGAGCATTACTCTTAGCCGCACAAAAATACGGCAAGGGAACAGTGTCTGGTGGGCAGTTTTACTGGGGAGGTAGACTCCTACAACGCAACGGAGTCGCACAATGGTCGGCTAGTTCCGGATGGAAATCGGAACGATAGCGCAATGGCAAAAGCCGGCTTGACTGCGAGACTTACAGGTCGAGCAGGTACGAAAGTAGGTCATAGTGATCCTGTGATACCTAGTGGTAGGTACACAGCTTAACGGATAAAAGCTACCCCGGGGATAACAGGCTGATCGCATCCAAGCGTCCACAGCGACGATGCGGTTTGGCACCTTAAATAACATTGGGGCGCCTATGAAGTAATTCATAAGCTTGGTTCTTATATACACTGAGACGAAGTGGTATAGGGAAAAATTTACTAGTCAAAATCGGTGGACTCCACTCAGTTAGAGGGGACAATACCGAGGGAAGGTCGCTAAGCGGCCCCCGTATCGACTGATTCAAAGTAGTGTCATTAATGGGCTTGTCAGCTGTAAAAAGCTAGGCAAAGATTCATAAGTCAACGATTCCTGCAGATGCGGGAAGCAGATGATGATACGAAACGATGAGATAGAAGGCTCGTTACACGCAAGTGTGGCAATATATAGCCTCTATAAAAGACTAGCTCCTAGCGAAGGTTAGGATGAAGGTATAGTCAACGCTCTTGGTGACAAGAGGTTTAATCTATCAAGAATAGAGAGCGATGTCGGCTCATCACATCCTGGGGCTGGAGAAGGTCCCAAGGGTCCGGCTGTTCGCCGGTTAAAGTGGTACGCGAGCTGGGTTCAGAACGTCGTAAGACAGTTCGGTCTCTATCCTGTATGTTCGTCGAAATTTGAGGAGGTTCGCCCCTAGTACGAGAGGACTGGGGTGAGGGAATCCCTGGTGTGCCGGTTGTGGTATGTAAGTACTGCATCGCCGGATAGCTAGATTCCCATCGGATAACCGCTGAAAGCATCTAAGTGGGAAGCCGTCTCCAAGATTAGATTTCATGTACCGCAAGGTACGAAGACCCCTTAAAGATTATGAGGTTGATAGGCGGGCGGTGGAAGCATAGTAATGTGTTGAGCCTACCCGTACTAATGGTCAAGTAGTAGATTTTTTATAAAGACTTTGATGTAAATCAGAGCAGACAAATTTTTTCCACCTTCAATTATTTCTTGAGGTAACTTAAGGAATGGTTGAGGGTACATCTCTTCACTTATTAAGAAGCTCTCTAGAGCGACGAAATCCTGAGCCTGTCGAAGGATCAAGGTTTCATCTTTAACAAGCTAGTTCCTGTCAAGCATTTGTCGGTGTCGCGAGCGAAGTGGTCCCACCTCTTCCCTTTCCGAACAGAGAAGTGAAACGCTTTAGCGCCCACGATACTGGTTTTTACCGGGACAATAAGTCGATGCCGGCGATTGCTTGCAAGGAACGGCAAGAAACAAACTTTCCCCCGTAAGGGGGATTTTTTGTGCCTAAATCCGTTTCCAGACCTCGTATCCGTAGACCTTTTCTCTTAACATGTAGTTTTTCTCGAGGTACGTTCTTGTGCTGCCAGTCTTAAGTTGATTAAGCGGATGGGTGAGGACATATGTCACTTTTTGTCTCTCAAGGGAGTATAGGAGTTCTGCTTCTAGGCTCTCAGGAAGTCCCGGAAAGTCAAAGCGAGTAGGGTTAGGCTTATCCAGGAGGAAATAGAACATTGGAGCATAGTAGTTAAGGTATATTTTCTCATCATCCTTAATGTTTTTCGTCTTGAACTCTTTGAGAATCTGTATTTCGCGTGCTGTTTCTTTATCTGACCAGATCATCACTCTTTCATCGGGAATAAAAGTATTTTGAGTGATCAATTGCGGTTTCCACCGATAATACGGGAAATTAAGCGATGTGTAAAAGCCTGATATGGTAAGCAAAACCATAATAACAAGCGTTATTTTACGTACAAGACCTTTTGCCTGAAGAAGAGGCATGAATGCTAGGGCAGATATCGCTAGAAGCGGTGCAAGATGGATGTAGTCAGTCTCTGGCCTGATGCCTAGGAGATAATAGGTCGCGACAGTGAGTGGAAGAAAAACGCTTACTTTAGATCTGTATCGCCATACACAAAAGAGCGAAATAAGAAGTGGCGAAAGATATATGAAGATTTTGAAAGGCATTGCGATTCCGCGACCTAGATCGATTGGAGTATTAAGTGTGCCTTCTGAGACAAACATTTCGAACGTATATGTCATGATGTTTTGGATAAAAGGGGATAAGGCACCAGTTGCTAGAAGAATAAAGCCAAAGATAGCTGAGGCTATGCTCAGCCCTGCTAATAGCTGTAAAGCAACGAGCTTTTTATCAACTTCTTTCTGGAGTAAAAGTGCTGCCAGGCTAGATGCAAAAAGCGCTCCACCAAAGTTCTGCTTTGCTAGAAATGCGATTAGTATGAAGACCCCAGTTATCCCGAGTAGTAGAGTGGACTTCTCTTTGACCCCTCGCATCCAGGCATAAGATGCAATGATCGCAGTTGATACGGCGATCATACCGGGATTGATGAAATTAATATGTGCTGGTCCCCATGATGCATAAAGTAGGACAAGGAGCATTCTCTGCCACGTCTTTTTTGAGAAGTATCCCGAGAGTCTATAGATAAAAAATGCCGTGATCATCGCAACTGCCAGCGACAACATTCTCTCTCCAAAAATACTTTTACCAAAAAGGATAAACGCAAGACAGTCTAGAAGTGGAGTCAAAGGAGTATAGACAAAGTCAAAGTCTTTATAGAGTATTTGCCCGTTCATTATTCGACTTGCAGCATGGAGGATATATCCCTCATCGGGGAGAGAAAGCCCACGAGTAGCGGTATAGAGAAGATACGCGCCAAGCCCGATCCAGCTAGTAATAAATACATAGTTTTTCATGAGCGTATTATGCAGCATGTCACACAGCTACTCAACTACAAAGTACCGCAATTGACATTACTATAAGTTTTTTCTATACTCCCAGGCATGAGCTGGATCAAAGATTATGAAAGAAGTGTGCAAAAACAGGAGCAGCGGGAGGCTGAGGCTGAAGTGGTCTTGGTGAGAAGACAAGCAGAGATGGAAGAGTTAAGAAGGAAGGAGGAGGATCAGCGAAGATTGGACGCAGAATTAGTGGAGAGAAGGCGAGAGAATGAGAGGAGAGACAAAGTTATCTTGGAGACAAAGGGGAAGTATCTGGAGGCAGTATTACTTTTGGAAGATACTGGGGCCATGACATTGCTATCTGATATAAGAGATGAATATTGGAACGGTGGAGAAATATCGACATCAGAAGCGTATGTTCTTCCAAGGGTTTCGCACTATGGCTATAGCTATGATGACTTAAATACAGCCCCACGTGCTCTTTTAAAGGGCGAGTTTCATAAAGTAGTAGCGGAGCCAGATTTTGAGGAGGTGGTAGATTCTGACTGTATTCCATTTCATATCTACAATAAGCAGGTGGGCATTTCAAAGAGAGAGAGTAATGTGCGCACCCACATTGGCCTTGTATACAGCTTTGATAATGACAAGCTCTTCCTGAGATCAAATATAGCAAATGCTTATCGAGATTTCTTCACAATGAACAACGCTGATTCCTGGGAAGATGCACATGTTAAAAATGTTGTTCGCCAAATGCCATATGGATCCGTTGAGCAGTTGTTCAATTCTGCCAGGAAGAAGTTTGATTCAGGAAATAGATTTGGATTTGATATAGGAACTGGAGAAGATACGAACATTGAATATCAAAGTCAAGCACAGATGGGCGATTTCTTTGCTGCGGATACTCTAATGAGGAGGGCTCTTGGATTCACTCCTGGGCAGTACGATCCAAATCCAAAGTCGACGTTTTTAGAAGACCAAAGAAGAGCAAAAGCAAATTCTCGATGGTATAAGAAATAGCTTGCGGGAGGGGGATATTGGTGGTATACTGACTCAACTCTAATTATGAAAGGCGCAACGCTAAATGGCTTCCTCAAACTCTAACCCTTCGACAAGCTCCACGTCAAACGTGACTGCTGCAGGGTCTTCGACAGGTGCTACCTCGATGGCTGATTTGATGTCAAAAACATCAGCAGCTCCAATTGTTTCATTTAAGAAAGGCGATCTTGTTAGTGGTACTATCAGCAAGCTTTCTAAAAAAGAAATTCTTGTTGATCTTTCAGCAAAAGGTCAGGCTGTTGTTCTTGAAAAAGAGCCGCGCTTAATGCGCAATCTCTTAGCAAGTCTCGCAGTAGGAGACAAGGTCGAAGTCTCAATCCTTAATCCAGAGTCAGATCTTGGCCAGCCAGTTGTCTCCCTCAGGCGTTTCATGGATAACATCACATGGAAGAGGATTGACGAGCTTAAGAAATCTCAAGAAAAAATTGATGTCACTATCACAGAGGTCACAAAAGGTGGCTACGTTATCGTCACAAGTGACGGCATGAATGGATTCCTTCCTAACTCTCACACTAATTCGTCTCAGGGCACACTCACAGTTGGTAAGAACGTTCCAGTATCTGTTGCTGACATAAATCGTGAAGATCGCAAGATCATCGTATCGCAAAAGAGTAGTCTGACAGATGCTCAGTTCGCATCCATTATGGCATCACTTAAAAAAGGCGCAAAAGTAAAAGCAACTGTGAGCAACGTTACGACATTTGGATTCTTTGTCACTCTTGCACCTGACTCATCAAAGCCAGATGAGTTAATCGATGGTCTTGTACATATTTCAGAACTTGCTTGGACAAAGGTGGATGATATTTCATCTATGTATAAAGTGGGAGATAGTATCGACGTGGTAGTGGCTGGATTTGATAAAGATGCACGAAGAATTGATCTGTCTGTAAAAAGACTTACTGAAGATCCGTTCGAAAAGATCAAGGGAAGTTATCCAATTGAGAAGAAAGTATCAGGTAAAGTTGTGCGAACCGAAGACGGAAGCGTTATAGTTGATCTTGGAGAAGGCGTAGAAGGTATCATCAAGAAAGAAAAAGTTCCCGCAGGTGTTACTTATGAAGCAGGTAAGAGCCTTAATGTCACAATAGTCGCTCATGACTCAAGACGACGTCGCCTCGAGCTCGTCCCAGTGCTCTTGGATAAGCCCCTCATGTACCGCTAATTAGTTGCTAGCAAGATGCTAGTTCCTAGACGCTACAACATTTATCTAGTAGAATCACCAATATGGCTTCCAAGAAACTTAAAGTCTCATTTGTTTGTCAGGAATGCGGGTATGATGCCCCAGCATATATGGGAAAATGTCCCGAGTGTGGCAATTGGAATACGTTTAAAGAGTTCAAGGAGGCCCGAATATCTTCATCAAGCATCTCCTCATCTATTTTGGCTGACATTCCCGAAAGACCGCAGAAATTATCTGAAATTGCATATCAAGAAAAGCTGAGGCTTCAAACTAAAATACATGAGTTGAATAATGTTTTGGGTGGCGGGATAGTTGCAGGATCTGCGACGTTATTGGCTGGAGATCCCGGTATTGGCAAGTCAACCTTGCTTTTACAGCTCTGTCTTTCGCTTGCTGAGGATGGGAAAAAAGTCTTGTATATCTCAGGTGAGGAGTCAGTCGAGCAGATCAAGATCAGAGCGGATAGGGTAATTGGCAATAAGCAGGCGGGCAAGTCAGCGGGAAAGCAGAACGTAGATGGCTTGCTTCTGATCTCATTATCAGATCCTGATGTGGCGATAGAGCATCTTGCCTCTATTAAGCCAGATCTAGTCGTGGTTGACTCGATTCAAACAATGCAGTCAGCCAATCTTGAAGGTCTTGCAGGCTCAGTGGGGCAGGTTAGATACTCAGCGCTTCATTTTATTCGTGCTGCAAAAAAGTTGCAAATTCCACTCATTCTTGTGGGCCACGTCACAAAAGATGGCAATGTCGCAGGTCCCATGGTGCTCTCTCACATGGTCGATACGGTACTTTTTCTTGAAGGTGAGCCCATGACATCGACAAGACTCCTGCGATCTTTCAAGAATCGCTTTGGACCAGTTGATGAGGTGGGTGTTTTTCAGATGGAGGAGTCGGGGATGACAGAGATTTCCAATCCAGAGCAGATCTTTCTCTCAGAGAATACAGCGACAGTTCCTGGATCTGTCCTTGTAGTGACGATGGAGGGGTCAAGAGCTTTCTTGGTAGAGATACAAGCGTTGGCAGTGCGTTCCTATCTTCCTATGCCGCGTAGAGTCGTTTCAGGACTCGATCAAAAACGCGTTGAACTTCTCCTTGCGGTCTTGCAAAAGCACTGCAATCTGTCGGTCGAAACGATGGATGTCTTTGTCAATGTTGCTGGAGGCTTAAAGATATCTGATAGGGGAATTGATCTGGGAATTTGCCTTGCTATCTATTCAAGCATCAAAAATATTTCACTTGCTAAGACTGTAGGTGTTGGTGAAGTCGGACTTCTAGGTGAGATTCGAACAGTGCCCCTGCTTGAAAAGAGAGTGAGGGAAGCAGAGAGACTTGGCTTTTCAAATGTTTTGACTGTTAACTCAAGCAAATTCCTCAATGCTATGTTACAATCTGTGGGTAAATAGGCACGCAAAATTTAATGTTGTTACAAGTTAACGAGCTAACGCGTTAGCATGTTAACCCGTTAACCTTTTAACCAATATGGCAACACAAAAGACAACATCAGCTGTAATTGCAGCAAAAAAGACTAAAGTTGTTACTTCCTCAAATCGTGAATACGATAATCCTCTCAGACTCTCTCCAAAGCTCGTTGGCGCGCTCGCAGACGAGGTCGCGCGAACGCTCGTAACTCGGCTTCCGAGCATGCTCCCACGCTCGAGGACACGTTCTGCCTCTCGAAAAAAGAAATCTGTCGAGCAAGGAGTATTCCTAGATACCTCAGCTATCATTGATGGACGTATCTTTGACCTGATTCACACAGGCCTACTCAATGGCTCTGTTGTCATCACCCAAAGCATTCTCTCAGAGCTAAAGCATTTAGCAGACTCGCAAGATATGGTGAAAAGGGAGCGGGGTAAAAAAGGTCTCTTTTATCTTGATCGGCTCAAAAAAAGTAAAGTTATAAAAGTGGTAGTTCTGGATGAAGAGAATGAGAAAGGACTTGAGGTAGGTAAGAAAATAGAGGTAGATGAGAGACTTATTCGAATTGCCAAAAATCATAAAGGTAAGATCGTGACCTGTGATGCCAACCTCGAGAAGAAGGCTACAATAGAGGGAGTTACGACGATCAATGTGAATGTATTAGCAAATGCGCTCAAGGTCATTGCTGTCCCTGGCGAGTCACTCCACATAAGGCTACTTCATATTGGAAAAGATGTGTCACAGGGCGTTGGATATCTTGAAGATGGGACGATGATCGTGGTGGAAGAGGGAAGTCATCTGGTGGGAAAGTCTATCGATGTTGTTGTCTCGCGTGTTATTCAAACAGTCACTGGTCGCATCCTCTTTGCCAAAAAGATCTAAAGTTATTTTTCTTCTTGTTTCTTCTTCCATTCATTTGCCAGCTGTAAATTTAAGCTATCTATAAGTTCGTTGTTAGGGTCGTCTGGTTTCCAATATGCTGCGTGCGGTTTAATTTCTGTGACTGGTAATCCGATTGCTTGAAGTCTCCCTGCGAGATCAAAGGCTCCACGATAATTGTCAGTCAGATTTAAATAGAGGAAGAGATCTTTCTTGCTACTTCCTTGCCATTGCTGAACCCGCACTTCGCCAACCTCGCCATGAGTAGGGGAAGTGAATCTGTCGATATAGATCCAGCTTCCTGCTGGGTCATAAAAAACCCTAGAATTCTCCTGTGTATCATCTAGGTCAAAATTGTCTTTTACTTTTTCCGTAGCCTCTTCAAGGGGATATCTTCTGGTTGGTTCACGATTCCTATCATCCATGGGGATAGTTTTGCATGAGTGATAAATGATGTCAAGATTTGTGATTTTTCCACAAAAAAGCCTGCTTATATTCTCAAAAGAGGTAGGAATCCCTGCCCAAGACACCTACCTCATTTGATCTCATAAACAGGCTAAAGTCGGTATAACTAGGTCCATGTATCTAAAAATGGATCATGAAAAATCCATCCCTGTCAAGAAAAACGATCACTTTTAGCTTCTACTAAAAACCTTGACAAAGTATTACACATTTCTTATAAATGTACTTGGCATTTAGTTTTATTCCTGCCTGAAGGACTAACTGCCTTTTACCCTAAGAGCATTGCTTTACGTACCGAAATTATCATCTGAGTAGCGTGAGTGATGCTCTTTTTGGTGGTAAAACCACCTCTTATAATAGTCCTACAGGCACGGATAGCCCCTGATCTACTAATTTTTGGAACTGCTCTCTTCCTTGTCTGACCATCATTTCTCTCTGATACTGCGCCAACGTTCTTCGTCTTGTCTTTCTTTCAATGTGTAGTAGTGAGCGTATCAGTCGCATATTGAAGGAATAGTAACACAAGGTATTTCCTCTGTCAACCTATAGCGATTTGTCCTCTAAAAAGACCTAGGCCTAGAGTCTTTAACCCCCAAAATAGCTTGATATAGCAAGCTAATTTAATATTCAAAAAACATGTGGATAACTTTTGGATAAGTAAAATACAACAATTTGTCATCCTGAACTAGTTTCAGGATCTATGAATTGGGATGCTGAAATAAATTCAGCATGACAGTCTCGTGTGTGGGTTAGGCTGAGGGGCGGATTTTGTTGTTAATGGGGTGGAGAAGTGACTGAATTGAGATCTCAGATTTGTAGACGAAGCGTGCGCGAAGCCAGAGCTTGGCATGGGCGACTGCTTTTTTGCTAACGGTTTCAAAGTCTGAGCCTTGAATAAGCGTTTTGATATAAAGATGCTGATTGAGATTGGCGAACTGGCCATAGGGTAAAAGCTTGGCTAGAAGTGTTCGATAGATGACAGCATATTCTTGCGCCTCAAATTTAAGAAGATCCATAGGGAGAAGATATCTATTGATCAGGACGCTCTCAAGATGGAGTGAGTTCTGGGTGAGGAATGTCTTACTGATTGTCTCATGGTCTGTTGGGAGATCACTCTTGATCTGAGTTTTTGATTCTGGGTCTACAGTCACCACCTGTGTCCCTACTCCCGCAACTTTTGGATGGCGATTGAGGTAGAAGAGCTGTCTCTTGAGCTTGTCTGAAGTGATGATGTCTGCTTGGTTTACAAAGCCTAGGAATTGACCGCGAGCCTCACGTAATGCTCGATTCAAGGTCACAGAAAGGCCATAGCGCTTAACATTGCGAGAGATGATGAGCCTCTTGTCGCGCTTTTTATATTCACGAAGGATCTTATATGAATCATCTTTGGAGTTGTCATCAATTGCGATCACTTCAAAATGAGGGTAGGTCTGCGAAAGAAGACTATCTAGGGTGTCTTTTAGCGTAGCCTGAGCGTTTGAGACCGGCAACAAAAGAGATATAAATTGTGGTTTTGTTTTCATACGGTTTTTGGCTTGAAGAACGGTGCAGGTGGGTTCCTAGGCAGTCAAGGCCAGTATAGGCAGAAGAATTTGTAGGTAGGTGTTAACGATACCAATTTTAAGCTCATGTGTCAAGTTTTGAGGCTAGAACTTGTGACTAATAGTTAATATATCTGCCCCGTAACTCGGCAAATTGAGCGATATAGTGAGGCGGGAGTATAATGTCCATCGGCGTGCCCCAGGCAATCACCCACGCTCCTTTTACGACAGTGCTCTCTGTTATGCGTTTTCCGTCTGTCAGGCCAGTTTTGGCCATGACCTCACGGACCGTATTTAAGCAGAGCTCTTTATCTTTGTTGCAGTCAATACCTTCGGGATATATTGTTGCAGCCTTGGCAGTAAAGATGCGAGTTGAAGTAGATGGCTTGAGATATTCATTTGTGAGAAGGTCGATATCTTCTTGAGGTATGTATCCACAAGCATCCTTCACTTTCTGGACATCAATTTTGAAGACATAGGCTTTCTTGCAGCGATTCTGGGAGAAATACACAGCAGTCTCAAGTGATCCGCCATTCTCAACTCCAAGTGTTCTTTCAATAAATATCTCAGGTGTCGGGTTATAGAGACCAGGTGCAACTGTAAGCATTGCTTTGGCATATGGTGAGTGCCCGAACGAGTCGTTGTAATTAGGGAATAGGAGTCCGTTAAATATCAAAATCGGGATTTGGATCACCAATAAAAGGACAAGTAGCTGATCTTTCCAGCGACTCTTTGCCACAAAGCTCGTACCTAGGAAAAGTAGGAAAGGAATAAGAAAGAGTGAATATCTGTTTGGACCATAGCCAGGGGCACCATGATTCCAATTCGTGATAGTGGTGTACAGCACTGACGTGCAAGCACAGATAAGAAGAAAAGGGAGAAGGCCTTTCTTTTTATAGTGAATGATGCCAACTATCCCAAAGATGAAGAGAAGGGGAGCATAGAAAAAGAGGCCAAAGTTGGGGTCAAAGAAAAGCTCGAGTGGCTTTTGCATCGTAAAGTTGGAGAGGCCAAAGCCAGCCAGTTTGGCAAAAGCTGTCGGACTATTAAAAAGGAAGAAGTAGTAGATATTTGGGACAGCTAGAAAAAGAGCCAGGGCAAGATTCTTTTTCTGTAAGCCATGCTTTTTGTACCCTGTTACAGTTTGATTGAGGAGCACTGCTAGGGGAATAAGGAGAAGTGGCTGGCTCTGCCATGAGGCAATGATCATGAAGAGAATTCCTAGCGTAGAGCGGCCATTTTTGAGGAGGAATATCCCAGCTAAAAGCAGGCAGATTATCAGAAGTTCTGGTCCTGGCCAAGTAATGTAGAAAAACACAGGGCTAACAAGAAGTAATAATAGAAAAGGTATCTTCTCTGATTCTTGCTTAAAACCATTTTTTAGGCAAAAAAGCCCGGTTAGAAATAGAATGAGTAAATTTAAAAGTGAAAAGCTCAAGAGCTCATTTAAGTGAAAGATATGCAATGCAGTTCTAATCGGCATTGCCAAAATAGAGTAGAGTGGGAAATGAGTTGGATAGCGCAAGTTATTTCTGCCCTCGAGATAATACTCGCCATTCTCTTGGTAGATAGGGCCGATAATTTTTTTGATGACAGCCTTGTCGCTTTCTTTGAGATCAAGCGTCGCGTGTGAAGAGAGAGTCTGAGTGATTCCTAGATACTCCACGATATCCCCGCCAATTTTTGGTGGGTGAGTCAAGATTAAAACAGCACAAATAAAGCTAAAAAGACTAAGTCCAATAAGTGCTAGCGAATTTTTGCCCATACTTCCTTTCTATAAGAATATAACAAAATGCACCCAGCCAGGCCAAAGATAAGTAGTCCTGCGTATTCTAATAGTTGAGGAAGATAGATGATGATGACCTCGCCCTCGCTATTTGGCGAAAGTATCCAGCCATTCTCCCAGTTATTGACCTTTGTGTGCGGGAGTGGGGTGGCAAAAAGGAAAGGTGCGAGTTTATTTACCGTGGTTGGCTTTTTGAGATGATACGCCATCCAGCCCCCGTTGTAGCCTTGTGAAAGCGTGATAAAGGTAGTTGTCTTACTTGGGGTCACCTCATATCTACTTAGAGACTTTTTCACTGCTGTGATAGTCGTAGGCGTTGCACGATTTATTCTGACGCCCTGTCTGACAAGTGAAATCTGCGTGAGGAACTCGTAAGGGATAGGCGTTGCACTGAGTGAGACGAGCTCGTTGCTGCTAAGTGAGTCATTGTATGAATTGCTCCCCAACAGAAATGAGAGGCCATTATCGTAAGGGTAGAGAGGGGGGAGAATGAAATAGGAAACCTTCTCACTTTTAGCGTTTGGAGAGTATGTATAGATATGGCTTCTAAACTCTTGGTTGGTGAAGACGTTTAGGACAAAAGGAAAGCCGCTCCTATGTGTCGTTGTTGTCTTGAGGAGATAGCCAACTTGTGTTGAAAGATTGTTAGCGCGAAGGAGGATGTATGATGACGCATCACTAGCATTCGCTTGAAGTCTTTTTGGATCCGACTTCACCTTCAGCGAGAAAGGTCCAGGGAGTGAGCTATCATAATTAAGAGCTGATTCTTTGAAGCGATTTGCCTCGATTGGATCTGAGTATGTACCCGCATCTTTTGACATCAGGATTCGCGCAGTAAGTTTGCCTCCTTTTTCAACCTGAATTTCATGAACGGAAGCTGCACCCTGAAGTTGAGTAACAGCAAAATTAGCTCCCCCAAGGTATGGGTAGGATGTTAGGTGAATCTGACTATACTCAATCTTCTTTGCCCTATTTCTATCTTCATCTGTCTGAGCCTCAAGAATCGCATGGAAATAAAGCGTATCATTTGGTCTATTGGCTTCAAAATAGTCAGTAAAGAGAGCGGGGGTTCTGGAGAAGCCTTTTAATTTAAGATCTTTTTTATTGAGACATCCATTGATGTTTTGACTATAGATGCAGTACTGGGGGAATTCATCACTCGTCGATTTATAGAGAAAAGAGACGGCGACAAGCGACGAATCAGTCAGACTAAGTGGCGTTTTATAGACGGTACAATTAGCAGTGTCATATGCTTTAAGCGATAGATTGTCAGCGGTGATATCAGTTGAGATGCTGGCTCCAGACGCCCTCTCTCCACAGTATTTTGCTTTGTTAAAGAGTGCCGTAGGTAAGTCCTGGGTGAGAGGTGAATCTGCGCGATAAAGCCTGAGACTGTTAGCATTATTAGCATTGGTTAGAGAGCTTGAGCCAAGTGAGATAAATTCGCCTGGAAGATCTGAGAGCGCGAAATAGTCATTGTTGTTGATACTTAGAATATATCTATGCTGGGGTGAAGGTTCGTTGCCTAGTGCAACTTCGATGCTCTTGTCTGCTGGAGCGATCTCTTGATCGCCGATAAGAAATGACGGCTGAATTAGCTTCATTCGTACTGTTACTTCACCGTTATCCTCTTTTGCTTCAATTGAGACTGGGATTTGCGCGCTGTCTTTACCAAGAGATGGAAGTGCTAGGGTGTAATCGCCTTTGGGGATTGGCACGCTAATGTTGGTAAAGTCGCCATCCTCCTTTACAGTAAAGGATCTTTCAGTGGTAGTTCTTTTCGTAAATAGTGCGTCAAATGGCATAAGGGTATCTGGAGTATTGCTGTTCTGATACATGCCGTTATTGAGAAAGAGTTGATCATTATCGATCGTTTGACCATTCATTATGGAAGTCGAAGGTGGAGTAGTACTGCCCAATATATGCGCGACCGGTTTGCGTGCTAGATTAACTTTATATACTCTAATAGAATCTCCGAAGGTAGCATCAAGAGCGACTTTAGGGTTGTTCCTCAAGAGATCTTCTTGGTTAATTGCAAAGCGAAGAGAGTTGATGTTGTCTGCAAAAAGGAGACTGCTGTCATAGAGAACATAGCCTACTTGGTATTTTTCTAAAATCGCATTGAACATCTCGAGATCTCTCTTCTGTAGCGCTAAAGAGAGCTCCCAGTAGTAATTCTCATTCTCCTTACTCCAGACGTCAAATGCTCGATCAAGGATCGGCTGCTCTATGCCGTACCAAATGAAGCCAGAGCCGCGAAGTCCCCATTTGTAGTAGTACCATCCCCAGAATCCGCCTTGAGGAAGATTCATGATGCGCTCATTCTTGTCTTGAAGTTCAAAATACTTAAAAAGGGAGAAATATTCTTGAGGGATCGCAACTCGCATTGTGGGCGAGATGAATTTGCCCTGAAATACAGGAAATGCTGTTAGAAGAATGAGGCCTATTCCTAGAAGTGGCGCGACAAGGGGCGAGAAGTTCTTTTTCTCAAGCCAACTCATGGCATATGCAGTAAAAAGTCCCAGTCCAACAGCAAAGAGAAAGACAATCGGTACGATGAATTTGGTGAATGGATTTCTAAAGATTTGATTTACGAGGGGTAGGGCGCGGAGAAGTGAGTTGATGATAGATATGCCAAAGGTGTTGGAGAGGAAAATGATAAGACAAACGCCAAGGAGCGCCAAGAGTGGGAGTCTATATTTTTTAGTTATAAGAAGACCAGTCATGGATCCTAGGAAGAGTGCTATGCCTGCAATATAAACAAAGATTGTTCCATAATGAGCTCTCCATGCAGACATCATGTACTCGAATTTACCCGTAGCATCGTTAAAGTCAAAGAAGTCGAAGTAGAATTCTTTGAGGAAAACCAGATTGTCGATCGTGCCTCTGTTCTTGTTCATTTGAAAGAACTTCTCAGTCGCCATTTGATTTTGGATTGCATCCTGCGTGACCGAGAGGTTGGTCAGCACAAAGTAGAGGTTGGGCAGTAGCCAGAAGGCATTGACGACAAAAATGGAAATGCATACAGTGACGATTTGCCTTAGATACGCTTTTGACTTTTTAGCGTAGAATAGTCCGCCAAGCAGTGCGGCAATTGAGATGATATATACCAAAAATATTGTCTGAACATATGCCTGGGGAGTAGCCAGGATGTTAATGCCAATAAAATAGAGTAGGTGTCTTTTTGATGAAGTTTTGAGATAGAGAAGAAGGCTAGCAACTTCCCAGGGGAAGAATCCCCAGAAGGTGCTGTATGGCTCAAAGGGAACATAGAAGTACTGGATCGTGCCGAGGTTAAGAAGATAAAAGATGCTACCAGTAAGGCCTGCGAACTGTCGCTGCATCTTGGTGGTTCCTGGTTGGATGATGTGTGAGATAAGGAAATAGATGCCACTCATGCCTACAAAGAGCATTAAGAAGTGATAGAAGTAACGCATGAATGAGGCAGGCATGAAGTAGCTTAAGATCCACAGGAAGACTTGGCGAACAAGATCCGAAGCGTGAGCCATGCCGCCAAGAAGGCCAACACCCTGGTATTCTTGCCAGACGGCGTCAAGTGAACGTTGGATATTGAGGCCAAAGTTAAATTCTGGATGGAGATTGTCCCAGCCTGTGAGGTATGTGCCTTTTGTGTAGTTGGTGGCAGCGACAATAATTGTTAGGCCTAATATTGCAAGATAAGGCCACCAGTTGGAAAGGTGATTAAGGACTCTAGGAAAATATTTCTTCATAATACCTACTTCCTATTGTACCCCAAGAGCGTCTTCTCTTGAGTGTTTTTTCAAGTGAGGCGAGAGAATCTTTAAGCACCCTGTTCTTTAAAAGAGAAGTCACACTATCATTGAGATGTTCGGGGTCGAAAAGGAGAGACGTTTTATCGATGCCTTCTTTTTCGACGAGATCTTTAATGTCTCTTGTTCTAAAAAGAGGAGAGAGTGCTTTTGAGAGCAGGAAAGGTTTTTGTGCGCTGATCACAAAAGAGAGTGGCCCTGATGACGACATAAATGTTCTGTATGGCAGGATGCAGATATCACTTGCTGCAAAATAGTGAGGGATATCCTGCTCCTCAACAAATCCAGTGATAAGAGCACCAGTTCTGTCGGCTTTTTCTCGAACTTCTTTAAGATATTTCTTATAAAAAGGCTTTTTTACGTGATTTGGATTGGGTCCTCCTGCGATGATCAGAAGTGGCCTTTTGTCTTCAGGAATTTTTTCATAGGCATCAAGGAGGCTGTCTGTCCCTTTGTACCATGCAAGATACCCAAAATAGAGGAGAATTGGCCTGTCGCTTGAGATTTTAAGTTTTTTTCTGGCATCTTTTTGATTAAGAAAGTCGAGGTCTTCAACGCCATGTGGTATTACGACGACCTTTTTTGCGTCTGTGATCTTTGCTAATTCATCTTTAAGATAGGAGTCAAAAACAATTGTCTTGTCGGTCATAGTGAGAATGATCTGATAAAAAAGTCTAAGGAGGAATGTGTAGAGAGCGGTAAGCGGACTATGCTCTGGCAGATTGAGTTGTCCGTGGACATCGCTAGCTGAAGTTATTACCTGATGAAGAACTGTAGTGATTTGCATGCCTTTTATTTTTGCGGCGATAAGGAAAAGTGGAGTTAGGAGGAGTTGGAGTGGTCCACCAAACATGGCTAGCTCAAGCTCCAGCAAGAGCGTTTTGTCATTTGAAAATAGAATATGTTGGAGAATTGAGAACTGGCTTGAGATACTATTTCTTTTCCAGATTCTTTTGACACTGATCTGACCATCTTGATAGTTAGGGGAGGATGGTAATTTCTCAGCGAGAACTGTGATTGAGAGGTCAGGATCTGATTTTACTAGGGAGGTGAGAGTGTTCTTGGTATACGTAGCAACCCCGACAACAGCCTTGTGGTGGGTGATGCCCTCTGGGGGATAGCTGCTTATGACAAGAAGACTACGTTTCATAGTACTTCTTTATTTTATCAGGTTGGAAGAGCTTGAGTGAAGAGCAGTTCTTGGCTGCAAAACTGCTGAAAAATATCGTTTGAGGCGGTGATTCCAGATGATGAGATCAAGTTCAATAAATGTGCTCATAATCGCTGGAATAAGTCGTACCTTCGTTCTTTCATCGTTCGCCCATAACACAGGAATCTCCTGTATTTTAAGTGAAGATCTAGCAGCAAGGTAGACGATCTCAGCATCATATCCCCAGCGATTGATAATACTGTCTGAAAAGATAAGATTTTTCGCAGACTTTGAAAATGCTTTAAATCCACAAGTAAAATCAGTTACATTGCTTGAGATAGCGATCTGAGTGATGAGCGTAAAGCCTTTGCCCATAAGCTCTCTGTGAAGTGGCTGGTGCTTGGTCACTGTAGAGTGGCCATTCTTGCGTGTACCAATGATAACTGGGACATTATTCTTGAGTGCTGGCATGAATTTTTTTAATTCTGTCAGTGGTGTGGACATATCTGCGTCAAAAAAGAGCGCATAGTCACCAGATGCCTGGAGCATGCCTTGCTTGAGAGCAAAACCCTTACCCATATTCAGGGAATAGCTAAGCAGTTTTACAGTATATTTTTTACTAAGAGGGGATTTCTCGATAAGCGTTGCAGTCTTATCTGTTGAGCCGTCATTAACAAAGATGATTTCTTTGAGTATTAGGCCACTAGGAATAGAAAGCTCTTTAAGAGCCTTAAATGTGAGGTCAATTCTATCCTGCTCATTATAAACAGGGATGACAAATGATAGTGATATATTTTTCATAACTCGATTTTCGTTCTCCTGTGAAGGAGATACTCATCAGTTCCGCTAGGCGGAAGAATCGAGGTATACAGGAGGCTGGTAGGCCCCCTGTATACCCGTGTAGAATCCCGTCGCGAGCGACGGGGTAACAAGGGTCAGGAGTCCTGACCAGGTAAAGTGTTATTGGCTGAAGCCAAGTGCGTCTCGCCAAGGGCGTGGAGGAAACATCCTCCAATCGCCTGGGGCAAGATCGACTCCGTCTGCAACCTGGATGCCATTTGGGCCGCCTTGAGCCTCCCATCCTGCAGGCAGTTTCATGCCATTAGGAAGGTAGACTTTGACTGCACCGAACTTGTCTTGAACAGTTGCTGACTGGAGAGACCCGCCGTTTTCCATGACGGTTTTCTTCACAAGTGCAACCCATTCGGCCTGGCTCGTGGGAACGTCCGCTGTTTGGGTGGAGGAAGATCTCGAATTTTCATTCGGATCCTCTTCCGCTGCTGCAGCAGTTGGTTCGGGAGTAGAGATTGGATCGGCTTCGCCACCTGCGAGACCTGCCGCCTGTGTTTGCAGGGCCTCAATTGTGGCGTCTGTCGGATTGATGGTCGGCTCGACCGTGCCCATGAGAACTGCGATTTGTGTTTGCAGGGCCTCGATGGTGGCTTGCGCCGGATCGATGATCTCAGTAGCTGTGATAGCAGCGCCTGCTTGTGCCTTTCGATCGTTGATCTCTGCGCCTCTGTCTTGGAGGGCAGCAGCGATCAAAATTGCTCCGACGATGATGACGAGAAGAATGGCTGCGCGTTGCATCTGAATTCTCCTTTAAAGATTGGTTCTGTAGGAAGCAAAGTTGCTGCCTACCAATCAGCTTTCCATATTCGTCTCACGATTCCGGGCTTTTTGGGCTCGGGCTGTTCGCGATGCGTGCGTGATATCCTCCGTTGAACGAGGTCATTCTTCGCAATGCGCACCTCGAAAGTTCCCTCCGGCTTTGCAGCTTTGACCTGTGCTTCAGGTGGCGGGGTGTGCCCAATGACTGTACCATCTTCCAAGCTTGAAGCCACTTCTCGAAACGCCTTGTTCCGATCGAAGTTGATTCCAAGCGAAAGGAGTCTGGCCTCCGCTTCCTCAGGATACATTCCCGTCAGGTCCGGCATGGAGACCATGCCACTGTCAACGGTGATCGTAGGCTGATTGAGGCGAAAACTGACAGGCAGCCCTTCTTCGGCTTGAGTGCCGCCTCGGGGAACCTGAGCCGAAATTCCTTCATCTCGATCATTGTCAGTTGTAACATTGACTGCGCCGAGTGTGAATCCATGCTCCTCGAGCACATCCTCCGCCTTTCGACGAGTGACAATGCCAAGAGCGCGAAGGTTTGGAACTTCTCTTTTTGCCATGACTATTTCTTCCTTCTACTAGCACGCACACGATGTGCATACTCGAATTGTTATGCAAGGTACCAACATGGTCCCTGCTATGTTGGGCGCGTGAGCGCTTAATAAAAGGGGATGAGGGCACCTATGTAACACTTTCTAACTTAGTCCTCAGGTGCCGACAACACATACGATGTTTTTGCGTCTTATCATCCCTGCCCAAGATAATAAAACAACATCGTATGCTGTGACGGCACTTGAAGTAAGTTTTTCCTGTATACCTTGTTAATGTGCTCGTATTTAAGGCTTTAGCCCTAAATACGAAAAAACCCGACTTGTGGTCGGGGAGAATAGTTGGGCAAATGATCTTTATGATAGGCAAGTTCCAACTATTTTCTCCGACCCTCACTTACGTGAGATAAGAATCACAAAGTTGGTGTAGTGTAACACATACTATAAGACTTGTCAAGTAGGGTGGGAATGATATTTGTGAGTGTATTGAGGGTAATAGAGGCAATATTATGGGGTCGTTTTCGCTCTGCCGATAGCGTTACTAGCTTCGGAGAGACTCATCAGGCCGCCTATGGCGACGAACGAATCTAGGGGCCAAAAGGCCGGGGTGGCACCTAGATCCGTTCATGAGGAAGATGCGCTAATGCATCACC
Source organism: Candidatus Levyibacteriota bacterium (assembly GCA_017991775.1). Taxonomy (GTDB): domain Bacteria; phylum Patescibacteriota; class Microgenomatia; order Levybacterales; family UBA12049; genus JACROF01. The sequence goes on from JAGOPV010000007.1 coordinate 39,672, forward strand.
GACAAACTGGAATTCAGGGTCCGGGTCCCATTCTAACAGTTGTCAGCAAAGCATCAACGCAGATAGTTGGCTACTTCTCGACCTTGAGGGTGTCGCGACAAGCGCCACCCGGTGGGTAGATGGAGTAGGTTCCAGGTGTCAAGAGATCGCCCCCGACATAGTCGAGAGCTCCGTCCTTAGCCGCCCATCCGTCTGGAAGGGTGGAGTCTTTGGCCACGTCAACTCGGACACCACCATACTTGGTAATGTCTTCTGGTTGCGTGTCCTGGACTGTCCAGCCCATCTGCTTGGCCATGTCCGCTCCGAGCATGCAGGTGTCATCAGATGATGTCGAGCTTGTCGAAGCAGTTGTCGTTGACTTGCCGCCGTTATTCATGGCGGCCTGCCAGTCGTAGGTGTCGTCTTTGCCCGGCGGGTTGGCGTCATTCCAGACGTACCACGTCAAACGTGGTCCTGTAACGCTGCCGTCGTGCAGGCGGATGGTGTCATCACACGCTTCGGGGAAGTCCCCCTCGACAGTGGTTTTACCATTGTAGACGAAGCCACATTCCTCGCGGCTTCCGTCGATAGCTCCGTTCACACTTGGTGAGAGGGTCACATCGCCGGGATAGCCTTCGAGAACGCCCAAGACAACGAAGCCTTGGAATACAGATTTGGCGGATTTTGGATCGCATCGAAGTGGAACCGTTGTTATACGGTCCTCTTCGACTCCAGCAAGTGCTGCGCCGAACGACTGAACATCCGCAGTTGTCTGCGGGAAATTCTTGGCGATCCAGTCGCACTTTTCTTTCGGGGTTGCCGCGCTAGCTGTGGTCACCATACCGGCGAACACAAAGACGAAGAGCGCAAGCGCTCCAAGAGCGTGAAACAAACGGTTCATCGAACTTTCCCTCCTTAGGGATTGGTGACTTCTGAGCGCAAGCGCGCTCAGATTCTATCGAACTTGAACGAGACCTGGTCATAGGCACCACCCCTTTCTGGTGGTATTAAAAACGGACAATTGCTGTGGCTC
>JAGOPV010000008.1 GCA_017991775.1 Candidatus Levyibacteriota bacterium
AAGTTTGATGTAACCAAAGCTATTGGCGCCCCAATATAAAGGAAAGCTGGGTAGAGAAAATGAGTCACGGGGTACCCATAGCCGAAATTTAGTGTATTTACCCATCTCACAGGTATTTGGCCATCTCTCAATGCATCATAAAAGGCTGCAAGACGAATAACCATCCACCCACCATCATCACTGACCATAAATCCAGGATGAAAAAAACTAAAAATTGCCGGTACTGACAGTAGGACAATAAAGAGCAAGGAGAAAATAGTTCTCTTCATATTTATAGAACTTGATACACCGTGTAATACGATTTCATATCATCTTTTCTAACTTGGAGCACCTTTTTCAGATTCCAATCTGCGGGAGCAATCCCGGTACCAGGACATCCCGGACAGTCTTGGTAGAAAACAACAAAAGTTTTCATGGTTTTTGCTTTTTCTATAAGATCATCTCTAAATGCATTGTCAATCGGCCAATACCCTTTAATTGTGATCTGGGGATTTTTTATAAGATATATCTCATAAGCAAATGGGAGGAGTCCAAATGTACCACCAGTTCCAATAAATATTTTTTCATGCGAAGCCTGTTCTTTGAAAAAACGTATCGACTCATCAACGCCTTTCCCTGACGGCCATCCTGAGACCAGCTGAGTAACATCTGATCTAGGCATAAGAGAATGCACTGGATCTTTTAAGATTAAGAATGAAGCAGTAAGTGAAAATATTCCTAGGCCAAATATAATACCCAATTTCCCATATGTGCTTTTTGTCTTATTTATAAGTCCGATTGCACAGTAGGATGCAAGAACGAGCAAAGGAAGACTCATAAAGAGAATGTATCTTGGATAAATTGTTCGACCAAAAAGTGCAAGGGCTGCAAAAGGAGCACCGAACCAAATTAAGAATAATATTTTCTCTCTCCAGTATGTTTTTGTTATAAAAATCGACCCTAGTGCAAAAAGAAGTATCGGAAGTCCGACATAGCGCACAAGCCAATCAAAGAGTGCCGTAGAATTTGACCAAAGATAGGTAAATGGATGCGTTATCCACTCTGAAATTGGATAAACGAAAATTGCATCTTTTTGCGCGATAATATAAAAGTAGGGGGAAAGACGAAGGATAGAATACATCGCATATGTGAGAACGACTGCAACCAAGCTATATATCGCAAATGTGAAGAGTCTTCTCGCTACTTTTTTCGCCGCAAAATCAAAAAGAAGTAATCCAAATGGTAGAAGATATATTGCAAAAAAACCACTCGATTTATTAAGAGCTGCGCCACCTGCTACAAATCCTAATATAAAAGCATTCTCAAGTGTAACACTCCTTAAAAATCGAACTGTGAAATATAGCGCCCAAACAGCAAATGTGCCCACCAAGCTGTCGTAGAGCGCCAACCTGTCATAGACGAGCGAGAATGGAAATATCACATATAAACCTGCTGAGAGTATTCCGATCCATCTATTCTTAAAGACATCCTTACCTAAAAAGAAAAGTCCAACTAGTGACATAAATCCTGCCATAACTGAGACCAATCTCCCAGCAACCAATGGATCGCTTATAAGTTTCATAGAGACAATTGCAAGCCAGATATATAGAGGCTGCTTTCCATCTGTGAGTGATATAAATCGCCAACTAGAATCCTGAGAGGCTATTTGTGTCCATCGCAAGTAAATCGCTTCATCTGTAAAGATAGGTATCTGAAGAATTGTGAGGATGCGAGTTGTAAAATAAAGTACGAGTAGAATTAAGCTAATGAATATTTCAAGCTTATATGTGCGGAAAAATTTCATATAAAAAGTATAGTTGACTGAGCACACACGGTGCAAGCGTATCAACAACTTATTTGAATTTATAAAGAACTAGACCAACCACAGTACTTAGTATGGCAGTGACTAGTGTAATCATGGGCAAAAGATTTGTGAAGCTATAACTATCATTGCCAAGAAAAAGATAGGGCACATAGAGCAGTAATGCACCTACTGTAATAATAAGTATAGGGACTCTCACATACCTCTCAGTTGAACAAAGGACAAGAACTGGCATAACGAACAAAAGATACCATGGCTGAAAATTGCCTGACTGTAGGGTCGCAGCGCCAACTGTGAAGAGAAGACTGAGCGCAAATATTGGAAGCACTTTCCCCCACTCTAGACTAATTTTTCTATAAGATGCCATCCACAAGATCACAACGAGTGGAAGTAATATCGCTGTAGCGTACTTAACTGCAGCAGAAAGGACTATTAATAGTATTGCTAATGCGAACTTTCGGGAGACAAGAAGATATACTCCTGCCATGCATAAAGCCATCATAACAATATCGTTATGTGATGAGACAAGTGATTCTACTAGGACAAATGGACTAAAGGCAAACAGAATGACAGGAAATGAGCTATCACCATTTTTTAACTTCTCACTGACCTTTTGAATGAAATAAACTGTCAGCAAAAATGCACCTGCAATAAATATTTTAAACAGGAAAAAAGTCACGATAAAGATATTGGAGCCAAGAAATGAAAGTGGGACAGTGAGTCCAAGCCACAAAGGACCATATGGATATACTCTATGAGTCCAGTGCATGAAAGAAAGCATTGGCTCACCTTGGAAATCGAGAGCCTTATGCATATAGGGGTTAAGCCCATAATGAGTAACTATTTTTGCATCAAAAATATAATTAAAAAGATCATAAGAAAATGCATTGTATGAAAAGGCTAATATACTAGTTGTGAGTAAAATCAATATCCAAAGAGTCTTTTTAGAAATACTCTTTGAATGTTTGAGTAAATAAAGATAACATCCAAAAAGTCCTCCAATACAAATGAGATATAGAATGGTCGAGAGTGGGCGATTGAAGTACCCTATATACTGAAATCCTTTCTGAATATCAGTAAAGATTGATGCTCTTGTAAGGGTAAGCCCAAGATCTACTTGCGTATATGAAAAAAGGAAGAGGAAAACTATAAAAAAGAAATAAATAATAAGGAAGATTCTGGAAATAGGATTTTTATCTCTCTGTTCTTTCATGATTTAGAATAGAGACCTGAAAGAGAGTTCCTTTTAATGCGAAGCAATTCCATAAACCCCTGAATAGAGTCGGTAACAGGACTAACTCTACGCGTCTCAACATAAAGCCAAGGGACTGAAACTTCTTGAATTTTGTAGCCATACTTCTCGGCAATAAAAAGTATCTCGACATCAAATCCCGCTGTAACATTTGAGCCACTAATCGTCTTAAATCCATTATGAATCTTCTTAACTTTTGTAAAAAGCACCTGCGCGACCTCCCCACGAAACATCTTAAAGCCACACTGTGTATCGTCAATATCTCTCAAGCCAACAATCGCCTTGCGAAGAATCATATTCGCCCTTGAGATGAAAAGTCTTATAAATGGAGAGCCTTGCCTTTTATTACTTCGAGAGCCAACAACAACATCATTTCCCGATTCAAATAACGGCAGAAGCGTATCTATCTGTTCAATTGGAGTTGCCTGATCCATATCGGTAAAAAGTCTGTAATCCCCTTTTGCAACTAACATTCCGGAGGTAACAGCGCCAGCCTTACCCATATGCGAGTTCTCAATCAGCCTAAAGTTCTTATGTGTCTTTATAAAATCTTGAACAAATTTTACGCTCCCATCCTTGGAACCATCATCAACGATAATTACTTCATAGGTAGTCTTTTTCTTTTTGAGGAATGCGTCTACCTTATCTAAGACGCCCTTTTGGAGGTTGGCCATTTCGTCATATGAAGGAATAATAACTGAGAGAAAAATATCGTTCACACAAAGATTATACAACAAAATGGTATGATAGGCGTCTTAAGGAATTCTTAAGATTAAATAGATATACTTTAGCTATGAGAATACTAGTCGTTGAAGATGAAATAAAACTTGCAAACGCGATCAAACGCGCACTAGAACTTCAGACATTTGCTGTTGATCTTTGTCATGATGGTTCTTCAGGTCTAGACTTGGCACTTGGAGAAGATTTTGACTTGATTATTCTTGATCAGATGCTTCCAGGAATCAATGGGAGTGAGATCTGTGAACAACTACGCAATAAAAATATTTCCACACCAATTCTCCTACTCACAGCAAAAGCACAGCTTCAAGACAAGATCACAGGCCTAGATCGAGGAGCTGATGACTATATGACAAAACCATTTTCCTTTGAAGAGCTTTTTGCACGAATAAGAGCACTACTACGAAGGCCAAGGAACACCGCACATGCAACACTTAGTTTTAGAAACGTGCAGCTTGATCCAGCTCATTTTACAGTGACAGTTAACTCTAAGAAAGTAGATATTTCTGCCAAAGAGTTCGCACTACTTGAATACTTGATGCGGAATAAGAATGCAGTTATGAGCCGAGATCAGATTATTTCACACATTTGGAACTATGACGCGAATGTGCTCCCCACAACTGTAGAAGTCCATATCAAAAATCTTCGAGATAAAATTGATGAAGGAAAAACTAGCATAATAAAGACAATTCGCGGTAGAGGCTATACGCTACGAGAGGACTAACGATGTTTCATTCAGCAAGACTCACATTAACTGCTTGGTATCTCCTGATAATTATGCTCATAAGTATATTCTTTAGCGCAGCTTTTTATCATCTGGGGACACGTGAGCTAGAAAGAACTATTATGCGCACACAATTCAGGCAGCTAAATCCAGGCGTGCCGATGCCTGAAAGATTTAATGAGCGATTAATGCCTCGACAACTAACTCTTGAAGATCTGGAGAAAGCAAAGCACCAGCTCCTTATGGATCTTGTGGTTATCAACTCCATAATTTTTATCTTTGCAGGTGCCGCAGGATATTTTCTAGCTGGAAGAACGCTGCGCCCAATAAAAATAATGATGGATGACCAGAATACCTTTATCTCCCATGCCTCACACGAACTTCGCACCCCTATCGCAGTACTTCGAGCAGAAATGGAAGGTGGACTACTTGAAAAAAGTATCTCAGAGAAGCAGGCTCGAACGCTCTTGAAAAGTAGTCTTGAAGAACTGGATACACTCCAAGATCTAACTGATGATTTACTCCGATTAACAAAGATGCAATCAGTCGATGACAACCTAAATCTCATCACACTTTCCATTTCAGAGATTATAAAAATATCTAAGGCAAAAGTTGAGCCACTTGCTCACCAAAAAAACATCGCAATTCAGATTCACGTTAAAAATGCAAAAATCCTTGGAGACAAAAGCAGTCTTACTGAGCTTTTTGTCATCATGATAGAGAATGCAATTAAATATAGTCCCTCAAGATCTAACATCTCAATCTTGTCAAAGAATTCCCGTAACATGATCACAATCTCAATCACTGATGAAGGCGAAGGTATACACGTTGACGATGCTCCACATATCTTTGAGCGATTTTACAGATCTAACAAGCAGCTGAGCACAAGTGGACATGGCCTTGGACTTTCGATTGCCAAAAAGATCGTTGAGCAACATGGTGGATCTATCTCTCTTCAGCGAAATGGTAAGAAAATAGGAAGCACCTTTGTCATTTCACTCCCCACTATCAAGTCTTCCAGCTAACTTAAGCTCTTTTTAAGAAATGGGTTGTAAAGTAATAAATATCGATCCCACTTCGCTTACTTCATTTCAAGGATTACATCCATGCAAATGAAGAGCGCTACGAGGGACGTAAGAATCTCTAAGCTTTTTTGCTTCTCAAAAAGAGCAAGAGCTTCTAACGAAAGGAGGTGAAAGTAATGAAGAAAAAAGTATTTCTAACAGCAGCAGCACTAACGCTTATTGGCACTAGCCTTGCAGGCATGACTGGTGCATATGCGCAAACTCCAACGACAGATGGTCGAACAAATCTTGTTAAAGCAATTGCAGATAAATTCAATCTCAAGCAGGAAGATGTGCAATCTGTTTTTGATCAAGAACACACAACTCACATGACGAAGATGAAGACTAATTTTGAGACTCAACTTTCAGCAGACGTAACAAGCGGAAAGATAACGGAAGCTCAAAAGCAGCTTATCCTCACAAAGCGCAAAGAGCTTGATGCGGTTCGTCAAGAGCACAGGAATGACTCAACTACTTTGACACCAGCTGAGCGCAAAACTCAAATGGAAGCAAGGAGAACAGAGCTTGAAACTTGGGCCAAAGCAAATGGCATCGATCTCAAATATCTCATGGGAGGTATGGGTAAAAGAATGCACGGACACCTGGGAGGTCCGGGTATGGGAGCACCTGCCAAATAAGAAGTAACAATTACTTCTACAAACAGCCCTCTAAATGAGGGCTGTTTTTGTGAAATTAGTCACAGCATCATTTTAGTCTTATAGTATTGACTTTTAGCCTCTTTTTTGCTACAATAAGGCCATTCTTACCCCTCTGGCGTCTCACTTCATCATCTGATGATTTTGAGGCTAAAGTTGGGCTAGATTGATCTTTTACATCTTACGCAAAAAAAGGAGGACCCTGTTCTCGTAGTTCAATTTTCTTGTTCGTTTCGCAATCATCATCATTTCGAAAGGAAACAAAATGAACATTGAAGTTACAAGCAGTCGAATCTCAATGACTTCAGACTTCATGGGATCGCAGGGCGATCCATACGAGGCATTTCGCCTCATCGCGGGTGCCGGAATTCAATTGGCACATGTGTGCCACCGGTACACCGGCCTTTACTTCATGAGCATGGAAGAAATGCATTACTACTATACTGTGACCCAAGAGTTGGGGATCAGTATCTGCGACATCCATGCGTCAGACGGCGGTCGTGATGGCATCCTCTGGATGTCTGACTACCGATTCGAACATCGCATGGGCATGGACTTGATCCGTAACAGGCTCAAGTTTGCCAGCGTTGTAGGAGCAAGCGCGATCGTGCTACACGTGTCAAAACTTCTTCCAGAAGACCCGCAAGCGCAGGCTAAATACCTGCGGCTTGCCGAACAGAATCTGGACGAAATCGCCGGATGGGCGAAGGAACTCGGGGTGAAGGTAGGACTGGAGAACACCGACTCATTCCCGGATAACACCGGGACGATCGTTGCACTTCTGGACATCTCCGATCCCGAGTGGATCGGAATAACGTATGACAGCGGTCATGGCAACATCCATGACTCTCTTTGGTTCCTGGAAAGGTACAAGGACAGGCTCTGCGTCCTGCATCTCAATGACAATCACGGGCCCAACCGCCCGGGAGAGTCGGGAGACCCCGATATTCACTTGCTCCCGTTTGACGGGACAACTGACTTCGAGGGGATCGCCGAGATCCTGAGCCGGTCGACGTACAACGGCATCCTCACCTTTGAGGTGAGTTACGCTATGTACAAAGAGCTCATGACACCTGAAGAGTTCCTCGAACTCTTCAAGCTCCGAGCGTCGGAGGTCACCAGAATGGTGATCGACGCAGAAGAGCTCATCCTTCTAAAGGCGGACTAAACTCCGCCACTACTGCGTAAGAAAACATCTGTCCGGGGGGAGCAATTCCCCCGGACATTATCAAACCTCACTCTCCCCTCTAATTTTAAATTTGAAAATCCAACTCATGTTTGCCTGCAAGGGTAATTTAAGGTAAAATACAGGTCAGCCTATGGCTAATCGCATATAGTTAAGAAGGAAGAAAAACCAAAACTATACGCTATCAGCTATATGCTATTAACTAACTTGGCCCGTTCGTCTATCGGCTAGGACATCAGATTCTCATTCTGATAAGGGGGGTTCGATTCCCCCACGGGTCACCCCGCTAAGCGGGGTGATAGTCCGCTCAGCGGACTCACCTCTCTTACAAGCTCTGCTATATTAAGAGCAGATGCACTACGTTTATATCCTTTTTTCTGAAAAGGATCACCTTATTTACACTGGGTTCACCTCAGATCTTAAATCAAGAATCGAAAAACACAACAATGGTTTTGTAAAAGCTACAAAACACAGGAGACCTCTCAAGCTCATATACTACGAAGCATATTCTGAAGAACTTGATGCTAGAAGAAGAGAAATCTATTTAAAAGGTGGGAAAGGAAAATCTGAATTAAAGGTTCAACTCAAAGAAATATTTTCCAATATTGGATATAAAGTTGTTGGCGATTTGTAACTTGTGAGTTTACCTTGAGCGAAGCCGAAAAGATTCCCTCACAGGTCACCCCGCTAAGCGGGGTGATAGTCCGCTCAGCGGACTCACTCCTTCAAGCTCTTCGATAATCTAGACTTCATTTATCAGCTGCTTATCGTTATTTTTTGGAGAATTAATGAGAGGCGACACTTTCCATCGCTTTAAATTCTCAGATGATCTTGGAGTAATGTATTCTTTTAACCGATCTATGTCCATATCAGGGTCAAGCCAACTTGCTTCATCTTCTTGTCGCAAAATTATTGGCTCCCTATCATGAATTTCTTTCATAACATCTCCTGCCGTACCTGTTAAGATTACAAATCCTTCATCATTATGTATTCCAGCAAATGAGAACGTCTCATCGTTTTTTAGTGAAAAAGCATACGGCTGCTTCCCTTCTTGAGTTCTTTTCCATTCGAAAAAGAAATCTGCTGGTATCAGGCATCTTCTCTCCTCAAACAACTTTTTAAAAGTCCTTTTCTCATCCACAGTCTCACTTTGAGCATTTATCAAGAGGTGCTTATCATCCCATGGAGCTCCAATTCCAAATGCTAATAACTGAGCCTTTTTAGGATCTTCTTCAGAAATTACAACTGCTTTTTGAGATGGGGCTATATTGTATGATCCCTCGTAGTCCTCAATATCCGCATCTAGTCCATATCTCGCTTTTAATTTATTCGTCTTATTCAGACCATATCTTCCACACATGATGACATTTTAACACACTAAAATGATACATTTAGTCCTCCTTGCATTGTACGAACGTACAAGATATTATTGATTCTCTTTCGTATTTATTTCGCCGTTGTACATGCCTTACGTATGCTGGAGAAGCTAAACGAAAAGATTGATGTCATAACAATTTATAGGAGAGTTGGTGCGCAAGTTAAGATTCACAAGATCAGATGGAACGGTCGTGACTACAAAATCACCCATCACAGCTATCATCACAAAATTCGAGAAGGAAGACATGTATTTCATATCTTCCATGTTGGTACCGACGCACTCTCTTTCAGATTGAAGCATGACCCCGATATTCTCTCATGGACATTAGAGGAGGTGTCAGATGGACTTACCAATTAACAGAAATAAACCTCTGACAATGCACATAGACCTTAACTCGTGCTTTGCAACCTGCACCCAGCAAGCAGATCATCTTTTACGTGGCAAACCACTTGGGATTGCAGCGTATGACTCTCCTAATGGCTGCGTAGTCTCGCCCTCAATTGAGGCAAAACGATTTGGAGTGAAGGTGGGCATGACAGTGAGAGAGTGCAAATTGCTATGCCCACAAATGATTGTGCGGACTCCAGACCCTGCGCTATATAGAGATGTCCATCTTAAATTTAAGAAGATCTTTTTGGACTACTCACCTATCGTGACACCAAAAAGTGTGGATGAGGCAGTCATCGATTTCACACTCTCTGAGAATCTCCATCCTGATCTCATCAGAGTTGGAAGAGAGATAAAGCAGCGGATGAGGTCGGAGATTGGAGAATGGATATCTTGTAACGTAGGTATTGGCACTAATAGATTTCTCGCCAAACTCGCATCTTCTCTTCACAAGCCCGATGGCCTTGATCTTATTGACCACATGAACCTTGAGTACATTTATAGCACCACAAAACTAACCGACCTCAATGGTATTAATACCAGATTCCAAGCAAGACTTAATTCATATGGAGTATTCACTCCAACAGATTTTCTTTATGCAGATAATGATCTCCTTCAAAAGAGAGTTTTTAAATCCGTCCTTGGTAGGCAGTGGTACTACAAGCTAAGAGGGTATGAGACTGATGATATTGAGTTTAAGACAAAAAGCATTGGTCAAATGTATTCGATAAAAGGTGGGGCATCTACTCAGCCTGAGATAGCACGCATCCTTATGAAGCTGTGTGAGAAGACGGGAAGAAGATTAAGGCATCAAAACTTCAGTGCAAGTGGTGTTCACGTTGCAATTGTCTACAAAGACTTTACCTATTGGCATAAAGGAATGATGAGAGACTCGGATCTCTATACGACATATGAGATCTATAAAAACGCGCTTTATGTCATGAACAAACAGTCAGAGAAGAAGCCGATATCAAAGCTTGCTATATCTGTGTATGGACTCAAGGAGAATTCGCTCGCACAAGAGACGCTGTTTGATGAGGACGAAACAAAAATGCGAAAAGCTTCAAAAGCAATGGATGAAATAAATGATAAGTATGGCGAGTTCATGATCACTCCAGGTATTATGATGCAGATGGAAGATGAGGTCATCGATCGTATTAGTTTTGGAGGAGTAAAAGAGATCGAGAATCTCTACTCCAGCTAGTTCAATTACCCGATCTGAACGGGTCACATGTTCAGTAATAATACTGCATTAACTTCTCTCTTACCATGCTAAACAATTAAGCTGTGGAGAATCCCAAGATACCTTACAATCATGTAGTTCGATTTGCCAACATCTAGACACAATAGAACTTACTCCCCTTATGATTCAGTAATCACATGAGAAACAACAAGAATTCCTTCTTTTAGATGTTTTCTGGCCTTCTCATCAATGGTCCACCCGTTAACAAGAAAATACTCTGTTTTAGTCATAGCCAGCATGGGAATTTGATATGACATATTATCCCGTGTAGCAAATAAGTTTTGAAGCCATGAATAAAGATCATTGACCATATACACCTCATCGCTCCCCTCTGGGTTGTGAGAAATCTTTTTATTTTTAAAATCTATTTTAAAATCATCTTTGACCATAATTGTTATGTAAAAATAGCATCTTCAATTTGACCGATGAAGACATCGACCCCACTGGATTTGACAGTTGCTTGCGTTTCAAGTGGAAGATACTGAGGCTCAGATGAGGATTTTCTAACTCTAACAGTTATGCCGAAATCTGCTGTATATGCTACGGAGGATATGGTAACTGTTGTGCTTGCTGCTGTGCCTGAACCAAGCAGAGTTCCTCCAGAGGTTTTGTAGACATAGTAAGTACTTCCAATAACTACATTTGTTAGAGTTATATCGACTATTTGCCCCGGGTAGTCACCTGGCCCAACAGTATTAGTAAAAATTTCAAGTCCATCAATGTAGCTATTAAAGGAAGGAAATGTTGCGAACTGTGTGTTAGTTACCACGTTGGTAGCGCGCGTCTGACTATCAGAATCACGGACTATATTTTCAGTGGCGATAAATGTCCCACTGACGCTTGAGAGAATAATAGTACCAGTAGTGGTGGTGAGCTGATAGAGCTCATCAACTACTGCAGTTACACCACTAAGTGCTCCTCTGATCGTCTCGCCAACAACAAAAGCATTTGTCTGTCCTGAGAACATCATTCCTGGACGCGCGGTTAGCCTGAGCTTAAGTAAGAATCCTGTTGTCGTTGATACTGTCTCAGCTGCCAATGCTGCTGGAGTTGCTACTTGATAAGCACCATATCCTGATCCTGTATCGATTGAGTACTCAATCCTTAAGGAAAAGGCAGCATCCAGACTTGAGGTATGCCCTAGATCTAGGCTACTGAATTTGAAGGGAATATCGCGAAATCCTGATACTGTATGGATCCTATGCGGCCAGGTGAATTCTATCGAGTCACCAGCTGTTCTCAGATACAGTCGGCCAGTATTTGAAAAAGCTGGACTCCCAGAGACAATTGCATAGGGTGGCGTATCGCTGGAGCTTGCGTTAAATCGCATAGAGAGAGCGCCAGTTGTCGGTGAAGTGAACAGCTCATGGAACATGGTATCGTACACCGCCGTAAATGAGATACCCACTCCGTCAACAGCAGACCCAAGCGCAAAAGTGGTAGTGGTGGTAATAGCATCAGCATTACCCCCCGAGACTCCCTTCATGATGACTCCAAGAGCTGAATTGGTAGCAGAAGTATAAAATGGAATGTCGTAGTGATTAAATGTCATGTTTTGCAACATCACCCCTGAAGCGTTATTAAGGAAAGTAAACGGAGTAACTGCTGAGATATAATTTCTCCAATTTTTAACCGTGAAGTCATCAAAGACATTATTATTTGAAAGTGCAGTGCTGCTTAAAAGCATGCTCGTGTTAGCGGCATAATTAAAATCAACAGTAAAATCAAGAAAGGTGTTATTTGACGACCCCACTAGCGTCAACAGTGCTCCAGAGAGCCCCCCATAACCTTCTTGCGTAAATGTATTTATCTTATTATCAGACGCATTTAAGAGACTAATCGGCGCGTGGGATCCTAGCATGCCAACATAGGCAACTCTATTTGTGTCAGTTGGCGTAAAGCTACTCGCAGTCCCCAAATATATCTCTGAGTACAGCGCATTAACTGGGGCGGTTGCAAGCGTTAACTCGATGCCTTGGTTGGTGTCATTTCCGCCAAGTGAGCGAGACCAGGCTGCAACTAGCGCTAACTCTTGTGCGGCAGCAGCCAGCACTGATCCTGTGATTGTCCCAACAGATATCGGCCCTTCTGCAACTAGTGGCTGTGCCGGGGTGATCGTCAGGACTGTTGCTGCCACATTTGAGAGCACATACTGACCGTCATTACTGGTTGTTCCTGCGACGATGATGCTATCACCTGAAAGAAAGCCATCAGCTGTAAATGAACCCGTTGAAGCTGTAATGGTGTGGACTGTTCCGGCTGAGGCGAAGGTAAGCGTTCTTCCTCCTGATCCTGCTGCCTTTTTTACTGTCGTATTAGTGATAGGGGCAAGTGCACCTGAGCCAGGAACCAGATTTGCTGTGCCAATATAGATATAAGTGCCTTCCGTATTAATCTGAATAGTAAATGTATGTGATGTAGAAGTAGCTGTAAAACTAGTAGCTATTCGCTGCCAAGCACCATTTGCAGTAAAGGACTGTGTTGTTGTGACTGTTGTATTTATAGCAATTTCTCCGGATATGGTTTGGATTTGAGCATTTGGATCAGTCATAACATACACTGAAAAATTATACACAGAGCCTGTTTCAAGATCTGCCACCGTCTGCACCACCTTGGCGCTTGGACCATTTGAGATTAGCCTATCAGCAACTCCTGTAATCGATGCAGCTACAGCGTAAGGTGCCTGTGAGGGAGGTATTCTCTGATCGACGACTACCGTTGCACTCGTCTTGACCCAAGCAGCATTTGAAAAATCATCTGAGTAGAGTAGATAATTAAAAGACGCTGCCGTTGGGCCGTTAACATAGACTTCAAATTCAGCACTCTCGCTTCCATACATAAAGTTAATTGTTTGGCCTGAAAAAGTGGCCAGAAAGGCAGTATCCACTGTTATTTGCTGGGTGGTATCAACGGTTACAACTTTAGTTGGCCAGGCTATACCCGGTCCGTAAATATACATGCCTGCAGCTGCACCTTTACTAAGTGTCTGACCTGTAAAGGTGGAACTATTATTTACACTTAGGGTTATCTGCCACGGGGTATCGACCGAGACGATCGTTGCACTCGCACCAACTCCTCCCCCAGATATCTTCATCCCAGGACACACGTTGGCAGCCAGAAAATTCGTTGTTGAACCATTGGGTATTCTGGCCTTATTTTGTCCGGATATTCCACTGCAGTTGATGATGGTACCAAGCCCGGTATCAAAACTTCCAGATGGGATGGTCAATGTGGTGCCAGCGGCAGTACCGGCAGCGTTAGTGATACCTGCATTGGCCGCTTCATACTTCTGGAGTCGATAGTAATATGTACTCCCATTATCAGGCACAAGACCGTTAAGTGCACCGGCTGAGATTGGACCTTCATTGACGAGATTAGTATGATTGGTAGTCAGCGTAATCACTGTTGCAGTTAGTGAAAGGATCATAAAGGTGCCGTTATTGGATGTAGTGCCGGTAACTACTACATTGGCTCCTGCGAGAAATCCATCTGTTATAAATGATCCACTTGAGGCTGTGATGGTTCGACCCGCCTGAGCAAAGGTGAGTGTTCTTCCGCCAGATCCTGTAGCCTGAGCGACATATCCATTGGTATAAGTCACAACAGTACTTGTTGGACTATAAAAAAGACGAGAGGCACTATTTCTGGTAAACCCAGGCGATGTCCCCCTAAAAATCGTATATGAGACTATGGCTGAAGTTGGCTCACGCCGGACCCAGGTAAGGGTCACTGCCCGGGCAGCGCTGTTATAGACAGAAAGTGATTGAGGATGATATTTATAACCCAAGTAAGGCGTTGCAGAGTATACGCGACTTTCAGTAAAGACTGACCTGTCTGTCCAGTCCTTAAAAGTCCTGATTTTAAGGTAGTATTTTGTATCATCGACAAGGTGTGCTCCTGCAATCGGATCATTTCCAATTCTGGCAGCAGTTGTAAAATTCTTCATACCGTTGAACATATCCTCTGAATAAGTAACATTAGTAATGGTATTTTCATTTGAGACCCCTAGAAAAAAAGGTGCGAGACTGTATGACTCAAGATTGGTAATCGTATTATTATTAAAAAGCGAAGTAAGACTTAGTGCTGCTTGAAAATTCCTCACAGTATGGAGTCCATAGAATCGTATATTAGTCCAGGTCGAGTTCTCTGTATTCGTCACAACAAGAGCAGCGTTAGGGGCAGATACCGTACCTGTACCTGATGAAAGAATTAGAGCGAACGGCTGACCAATAGCCATATTTAGATCAGTTATCGTAGCGTCATTTATATAATTCCAGGCATTAGTAGATCCACTCCCATACCTTGACTCTCGAGAGAACCACCCATTTGCTCCAACAGTAGCTGAGAACTGGTAGTATCTACGAACTGGCTCCAGAGCAAATCCGACACTATTAAGGACAACTCCATAACACTCCTGAAGGAGCGGTGGAAGTGAGAATCCGACATTGGTTAGAGATACAGACTCTGCCTGGAGAAATGAGTTGTATGATTCATCAAACAGACAAATACTCGCTGCCAGTGCTCCTCCATTACTCATCACCATGTTCGCACCAACCAGTCGTGAGACAGTCTGGATATTAGCGGGGGTACCTGAAGTAAACATGATATTTGGACATCTGACTTTGGCACCACTGGGAACCTTATTACCATTAATGTTGTCGCCGAATTCAACTGTATTTGTCAGCTGACTGACGTATGGATTAAAACAAGTGAGAGAGACATCAAGGGGTGTTCCAGCCTGAACAGTCCATGTTGCTCCAGAATCGGTTGATGTCATGGCATAGCTTCTATTGACAGAGGAGTTTGACAGAGCAACTAAGGTAGTACCATTAGCGCAAACTGTCATCCAGTTACCAATCTGTGTTCCAGAGAGTGTTGTTGTGGTCCATGCAGCTGCATTAGTTGATCTTGCCGTCTGGGATGAGCCAATAAATGTAGCACTTGTTGATACAACTACAAAATTTGTTCCATCCCATGCAATACCGCGACTAAAATTATTTGGAAGTGCACCACCAGCAGCAAAAGTCCCTGATGTTGGATCTGCTTTTGACTGGCTTCCTGATGTAGAGCCCGAAACAACTACCCATAGTGATGAACCGTTGTACGCTAGAGCTGTATATGCTGCAGAGGTGGATAGTGCTGCGCCATTTGTCCATGTTCCAGCACCATCTGCATCATAATTTGTTGCTGTTCCAGTACCAACTGCTACATATCGTGACCCACCATAGGCTACTGCATTCCAGATTTGAGAAGTGGCCATCGTTGCTGTAACCCACGTGATGCCATTGGTTGATGAAGCAGCTGCGGTTGTTGCTGCATTTGCCGCTGTCTGGCCAACGGCCACAAAACTCGTACCGTTGCTGGCAACAGATGTCCAGTTCATAACTGAAGGCATGGCACGCTGTGTCCAGGTAATTCCATCTGCTGAGGTGGCACAATAACCCATCCCATATGCGCCATGTGATGCAACAGCCACGAAAAGTGCGCTAGTCGCGCCGTAGGTAACAGATGTCCAATCAGCGATAAAGGGCAATGTTCTCTTGGTCCAAGTAGCCCCGTCAGAGGATGTGGCTGCAACATTTGAATATCCCCTTGAGACTGCAACATAGGTACTATTCCCATATGCTACAGAGCTCCAGTCTGGAGATATCTCAGTTGTTGTGCTGACATTTAACTCGATCTGGGTTGAGGATATCACCCTGTTAACTACAGTGTTAGCAGGAATTCCGACTGGGCCAAATACCGAGGCCCCAGCGTAGATACCTGTTGAGGAGGTAACTGTTAATAATTTCTGAGCAAGACTGCCATCTGTGCAGTTGATAGTAGTTGGACCGTATGGGCTAGATGCTGCTTGTTGAATAAAAAATTTACCCCTTTCTTCTTTACCAACAGCTGATAGCCCATTGGTTAATAATGGCGCTGTGTCCCCATATGCGCCGGTGGCATTAAGCCACATTTCATAGACGCCAGACCCCGATGCTGTCTCCACCCAAAGCGCTGCGATATAGTCAGTAAATGGCGCAGTCATTTCTTGACCTGATGTGCCATCCCCAGTCCCCAACTCTATCCAGTTGCCGGTGATTTCGATATCTCCGATACCTGATCCAGGAGTTATTGCAGCTTGCGCTGCACCAGAGACACGTCCCATGGTAAATCGGATACCTGTTGAAGTAGAGTTATTTGTGATATGAAGCTTACCATTAGTGAGAGTTATGGCATTCCAGAATTTCTTTTGATCAGTATTTACAGTTACAGTTGCATTGTTGGTGATGACAAGAGTGTCATTGCTGTTCCACGTTGTTGGAGTATAGGCAATGCATGAGACTGCCTGGGAGAGCTGAGCGATAGCATCCCAATTAAATCCATCAGGACTAGTCGCGGCATTGGTCGATGAGGTCGAGACAGCTGTAAAAAGATTATTACCAAAAGCAACACCTACCCAGGCTGCAGTTGCAGGCAGAGTTCTTGGAGTCCATGTAATTCCATCAGGGGATGATGCAGCAATCGATCCGGTGGTGTTGCTGAGTGCCACAAAAGTACCGTTGCCATAGGCAATAGACCTCCAGTTAGATGAGGATGGCATGGTCATCTCTTGCCAGGTCGCTCCGCCATCAGTGGAATAGGCGCCTTTGTCCGTACCTGAAGCGATAGCGACAAAGGTGCTTTCGCCATAGACCATATCTGTCCAGTTACGAGATGCAGGAAGAACTCCCCCTGCAGTCCAGCTAGTGCCATTGGTGGAATAGGCTGAGTCGGTACTACCATATGAGACTGCCACAAAACGTGATCCTCCAAATTCCAAGGCTCGCCAGTCGCCACTCACAGGTAACGCACTCATCGATGTCCATTTAGCTCCATCCAATGAATATGCTCCAGCCGTTGAGCCACCACCTGCTGTAGAAACGAATCTATCGAGGCCATATTTGACTGCATACCAGGAGGCTGTAGCTGGCATAGTGCGAAGTGTCCAGGTGGCAGATGCTCCAGCCGGAGAAGAAGCAGCAATAGTGCCTGAAGTCGAGCTAACTGCGACAACTAAATTATTACCATAACAGACAGCTTGCCAAGCTGAGGACTGAACTATCGTGGCGGTTGCCCAGGTAGTGATACCCGTAGCTTGGGTCTGATAAGTTGCTGAACCCGATGGAAGTGCTACGAATGCAATACCTGCAGACATAGCAAATGCGTCATCCGCGTTTATACTTCTGTCTACCGTTATTGATGCCACTCAGATCCCTCCTCTGAAGATTGCAGGAAAATCTGGGGTGAAAATTGTGGCCGTTTGACAAAGGAAAAGATTACAAAAACACAATCACTGCAATGTTGTGCCACCTCGATATCTAAATATTTCTTTTTGGGTTGAAGATAAAATAAAATCATAACTTGTTTGAGAACTGTGACTGATATAAGCATAAACAATAAAACTCTGAGTCAATCTGGACAGATGCGAACGAATGTGGATGAATGTGGATGAATGTAGAACTACAATTTTGTGGTCAAAATTGTTGGATTTAGTCGATATGTTTTATTTTGATTTAGTATCAATTTCAGAGGAGCAATTTTAGATACCTTTTTATTAATACTAATCATTGCGTCATATACTTTTCTATTATTATTTGATGAGGAATGTTCACCAAATCGTTCGAGAAGCACGTCTGTTTCAAATCTTTTTGAAGAATTAGAAAAAAGCATTTGTAGAAGATAAAATTGATTCGTTGCATAAGGTATCTCGATATCTACGCCTTCAACAATTAACAGTCCCCTTTGTTCATTAAAAACAATCTTTTTGGGAATTGTGCTCTGTACTAAATTTTCTTTATTATGATTTTTTGTGAACAACAATATATATACTGTAAAAAATAAAATAATCACACTAATTCCTCCTTGGAAAGCTAAGTATTGTTTTAAAACAATTAAAAACGGTCCTATAGATTCTCCGATCACAAGTACAGCTACGGGATTTGAGTTCTTTTCGATTGGGGAAGATTGAATAAAGAAGTATTCGCCTGTTTGACTATCGCGAATAATACGTTTCTGTGATGACATTGTGTATTTTCTAACATAACTTGGGTCAATAAAATTTGGAATCCTGTTCATACTGTTGACATTTACAGTCTTTGTCACAATAGTGTTATATGAATCAATTATGTTAAATGATATATCGTAAGGAATTTTTCTAGGATCTATTTTGCTAATGTTGATCATTCCTTGAGTTGTTGAAACTTTTGCAGAGATATCATTTGCAGTTTTTACGAGCTTGATATCGATCTGATCAAGCAGTGCCTCTGGTGGATTAAAATACGACACTGCTATTACGCCAACTGGTTTATTCTGATACAAAATTGATTTTACATAAACACGACGCGATTGATTTGTGATACTTTTTACTGTTTGAGGGATTTTAAAAGTGAGAAGACGCTTGAAATCAGATGTATCTAAGAATCCGCGTATTTGTGCCCTTCTGTCGAGGACAAAACCGTCTACCGTGATGAAATACAAAGGGTATGTTCCGATAAGAATCGGATCTGTATTATATGAGGATAAATCCCATGATCCATTATTCCACTGCACGTCTCCCATAACTCTCTGGATTTTGTGATCCACTTCTTGTTGAATTTGGTACAAAAATATAGCAAGGAGAATAACTAAACTTGCGATTAGTTGTAGTAAGAAGGCGCCTAATAATATAAAAATTAATCGTTTATGATTTTTTAATTTAGTTAATAATTTATTCATGAGTAATTTGTTAGAGTATAAACAAGAGAAACATAAGAAACAAGTTATTCTAGCAGGTATATATACCAAATTGGATTATTATTTTCATCATGATATTAAGTACAGCAACTGTTCTTCTTATAGCACTCGCTGAATTAACCTGAAGGAGTACTAAGGAGGCTGGAATTGTAGGCGCAAGGTATTCTCTTTAAACAGTCTAAAGTATTTTAGGAGTTCAGGAATAACATTATTCCGCACCGTGACTGAATGGGTCACTCAGCTAAGCTGAGTGATACCCCGCTAAGCGGGGTCATGTAGAAAAACTCATGATGAGTATTTGGCTGCTTGCGCAAATTCTTCAACCGAAAGAGTTGTTCTATCTATTCCCCACCGCTGCCATAATTCAGGAGCCCAATCTCCAAATAACCTTACTTCAGGAAAAGGCTGTTTGAGAGTTGTCTCAAGATACCTTCTATATAATTCTGGTAAATCACCTGAAAGCACAACATCTTTCCACGTATCGACATCGGACAAGTCATCAATTGTCATTAATGATAATTCACTTATTTCGGCATTACTTGGAACTCTAACCCAGCTTAAAGGTCCATCAGCCATCTCAGCAAACCATGAGTATTCTGATTGAAGTTTATCTAAGAACTTCCTTCTCAAGGGGAGCATTTCCAGAAATCCTTTGCTTCCAACTCTGTGTGCATGAACCTGCTCTCCTATAGGAAGTGCTTTATCCATGAGATTGACAAGCTGCGCCTCTAAGCTAGCTTTGTTTTTAATTTCAACTTGCTCTGAAATGTACCCATTGAATGCAGGTGCATC
Organism: Candidatus Levyibacteriota bacterium; assembly: GCA_017991775.1. GTDB lineage: Bacteria > Patescibacteriota > Microgenomatia > Levybacterales > UBA12049 > JACROF01. The sequence continues at coordinate 19,976 of JAGOPV010000008.1, forward strand.
AAATCTAAAATTCACCAGTCCGACCGTACGAATTGCTTTAAATTCCTCATTATGTAACTCTTCAAGCTGCTCATCTCCCATCGATGCCTTTACATCTGATGTGAAATCACCATGCAGCCACTCATTGTCATCATGATGTCTTGCTACTCTCGCCGCCTTTTCAACATCAATAGTAAATCCTGCTTCGTTTAATAAAATTGCTGTATCAGCCACCCAATCTTGTGTCTGCTGGACGTGAGTTAATTGATTTGGACGGTGGATCATCTCATGATTTCCGTATCTTCCAGGCCTTCTTGCCAATTCTATTTTCCACAGCTCAAACTGTGGGCTATCAAACTCCCGAGGAGCTATGAGATGAGGAGAATTTTCTTTAATTCTTGAAAGATCGGCTGGGGTGAGAGCAAAATCTGCCCAGTAACTCATGTCAAATGAGTTTTCTTTTGGAGGAAGATCTGCCTGCCATGATCTATCATTTTCAGAGTTAACACTCATGGCTGCGATTATAGCACTGATTTAAAAACTTTTTGATAACCGTATCGGAGTTCTATAGAAAGTGGGTCTGTAGATTTAATTTTTCTGGAGAAAATCTTACAACAATATCAGCAAGTATAGATCGCCTATTTCAATATCATAAACACTAGATATCAGCACTTTTCAGTTCATGCAAAATCTTCAATAAGCGATTTAATACTCTCAAGATAAAAAGATAGGTCTCTCCTAAAATCCCCACTCGCTCTGCCACTGCTTCATTTGTAGTATTTCTTTCTCTTGTGCAGAGATAATGTCGTTTGCCATCTTCTTTATCTCGTCATGACCTGCACTTGCTTGAGCGAGCTTAGCCATATCTATTGCGCCTTGATGATGATCTATCATCTCTGTCAAGAATGTCTTATCAAAGTCGTTGCCAGCTTTTCCCTTCAAACTGCCAACCATATCATCCATTGTCATCCCGTCATTCATCGTGCTCATTTCCTCATGCATTTTAGCTGCCTCCTCTTGATTTGAAGTCATCATCCTACTTGGTGAGAACTGTGTAGTCTGCAGAAAATTTGAGAGGAGAAATCCAATAAGCAATCCACCTACTCCATATAAAAGTGCTTTATTAATAAACATAATTTTCACCTCCAATCATAAATATTACTTAAGAATCAAAAGCATGAATGCCAAAGTTGCCATCCCAAAATCTTCAATCAAAGTTACTTTTGTAAGTGGCACCTTTAAAAATGTTCCAAGACATGCACACTGAAATTTCTCTTTCTTTGCAATCTTTATAGCAACACCGATACCACTAAATCCCATCACCAAGATCTCAAGAATCATCAACGCAACAGAGTGGGGTATCAGTATCATCGATAGTCCAAATGCCAATTCAATAAATGGATAGATGTATCCATATCCAAACCATTTTTTAGCAAGCAAATCATACGTACTATATCCTTGTGCAAAACCTTTCAGATCGATCAACTTAAATCCAGAAAAAACTAAGAAGAATCCAATCATGAAATATGAAACGCTTTGAGAAAGATTCCATCCGCCAAGCTGCAGATCTCGTATAGAAATTGCAATTGATGAAAGTAATATCAAACCAATGATGACAAATAATGGCAGATAATTTTTAAGATTTACCCCTGCGCCGTGATACATAGTTGTTTCATGAACCAAATCTGCCTTTAGCACTAAGTCCATGCCACATTTTGGACACTTACTTTGTCTAGTGCTCTCAACTTCTAGGTGCATAGGGCATATATATTTTTTCATATTCATTTATTTTTTCGTTTGAAAAGTGTTACAAGTTCTTCTACTGCTTTACCCTGCTCGCTTACCATTTGATCAACAACGTGAGTTGAAATATGACGTTCAAAGAGAATTGAGTCGAGACTTTTGAGAGAATTCTGAATTGCGAGACTTTGATTGAGGAGATCAATGCAGTAGTCATCTGCTTCTATCATTTTTTGCAAACCATCCAGTTGACCTTTAATAATATTTAATCGCTTCTGAGCTTTCTCTTTTACATCGGAATAGTGAGATTTCATGCTTTTATCATATACCCGTGGGGGGTATGTGTCAAGCACATAATTGGGTGTTTATAACTTCTGCTGCTTCCACATTTTTGCAAATCTTCCGTTGAGAGATATTAATTCTTTAAAACTACCAACTTCTGCTATTCTTCCCTTTTCCAATACTATAATTCTATCCATTTTCTGGATTGTTGATAATCGATGTGCAATGACGATTGTAGTAAAATTATGCATAAATTCACCCATGGCAAGTTGAATTTCCTTTTCAGACTCTCCGTCAAGATGCGAGGTTGCCTCATCCAATAGCAAGATATCTGGTTGTCTGTAGAGTGCACGCGCTATTCCAACTCTTTGTCGTTGACCACCAGACAACTTCACGCCCTTCTCTCCAACCAATGTCTCTAGTCCGTCGGTCAATCCTGATACCACATCTCCTAAGTGTGCCATCCTTATCACGTCCGCAAGACTCAAGCTATGCTCTCGCCCCTCAATCTTAGCCAATTTTATGTTTTCACCAAAAGTTAAGTTAAAAAGTTCAGTATCCTGTAAAACAACTGAGACATGATCTATGTAGGATTGACGCTTTATATTCTTTAATGGTATTTCATCAAACAAGATTTCCCCTTCATAGTCCTCATATAAGTCCAATAACAACTTAAATAATGTTGACTTTCCGGCACCAGATAGTCCGACTATACCAATGCTTTCTCCGCGATTTATTGTGAGTGAAATATCACTTAATGCTTGACCCCGCTTGTATGCGAAGTGAATGTTCTTTAACTCTATTTGCTTCCAAGCTTTTGGATAGTCCACCTGAGCTATATTTCTCTGATTACTTTCAATTGTAGGGCTAACATTGAGAAGGTCCATTGCTCTTGAGACCCAAATTTTATTTACAACCATTTCTTGTGTGAATTCTGTCAACTCACTCGTTGAATTTCCAACTTTTTGATACATCCCAATAAAGAGAACTAAAAGGCTGATCGTATAGTTCCCAAGCCAAATATTCCAGATAATAAAACAGATCACTAAAAATTCAAAAACAACATAGTATGTCTCAAGAACTCCTGACTGTACGCGAAAATATAGAATTCTCTTTCTAATTTCATTCTTTAGCTCAACGACTTGTGATCTAACAATCCTCAGAATTCCCTGATCTATCCCCAGCGATTTGATTGTCTGGATATTATTGAGAGACTCAAATGTAATACCACTAAATGTCTCATTTTTTGCATTCACCAGCCTTTCTTGTCGTGTCGGCTTCTTGAGAAGATGTATACCAAGTAGATAAAAAGTAATGATAAAAAATAATATACTTAGACATAGCTCTTTTTCCAAAGAGAAGAAGATTATCAAAATTCCGATTGTATTAACAATTGCTTCAATAAGAATACTAAAGAACTGACGAATCATCTGATTCATGCCATCACGTCCACGGTCTATTCGCTTCATTTTATTCCCACTACCCTCCTGCTCTTGCCAAGCAAGATCTAATGTAAAAACGTGCGCTAGGCATTTCTTATAAAGATCAAGACCTACTGATTCTGCTACTTGGTTGCCAAGATACTTTGCAAAGTCATGCATTATTGATCCGTAAATACCTGTTAGGATCCACCCAGCCAATAAAAGACTGAGAGTCTGGATTAGCTGACTATCTCGAGGAGCATTTGTCAAAAGTGGAATTATCACACTGATTGCCCAGATTGGATATAGTCTTGCGATATCACTCGTTAGCCTAAGAACTACACCAATGTAAAACTTTCTTTTATACGGTTGGATTCCACGATAAATATCGCGAATAAATGAAAGGAATGAATAACTTGTTTCTTGCTGCATCAAACCATTCTAGCTCAAGCGTGAGTCAAAGTAAAAATACTTAGAACTGGCTTAGAATCCTCGCTCGATTACGAGTTCTGATGGAGAAATTGAAATTGGAGAGTCTAATAAGTGCACGATTTGCTCTGCAACATCTTCTGGGTCCATAAATGCATCTACATTCTGGTCAGGGTTTATCTTCCAAAAATCTGTCTTCATCCCACCAGGATATACTCCTGTAACTCTAACCTTATGCTCAACTGCGGCAAGCCTGAGACTCTCAGTAAAGCCTCTCATACCCCACTTACTCGCACAATAGATTGTCTCGAGTGGTCGTGATTTAATACCCGACGTTGATGAAATATTGATAATATGACCTGATTTTTGAATGATCATTTTTTTGTATGCTTCTTGGCTTGAAATGATTGCGCCTACTAGATTGGTATGTAGCAAATTGACTACCTCATCTGAAGTTGTATTTTCAAGTGTTTTGACCAGACCAACCCCAACGCAGTTAATAAAGATGTCAACGCTATTAATTTTTGAAAAAGCATCTTGAATACTTTTGGGATCCCTGAAGTCACATGGGATTTTAATTGCTGAGTCTAATTTATTTGACGACTCAATGCTGCGTGATAGGAGGAAAAGATTGGCACCGTTTGCCAACAAGAGTTCTGCAAGTGCTCGCCCCAAGCCACTTGAAGCTCCTGCAATGACTATATTCTTATCTTTCATAATACAAGTATATAACATGATGCCTAATTTGCCAAAAGACTGTATACTCTCCCTATGTCTGAACAAGTTAAAAACAAAATATCCCAATTTTTCCAGAACTATAAAACACGCATCTATAAAAAAGGTGAAATTCTTGTCAGAGCAGACGATAATCCAGCAGGAATATTTTTCCTGGAAAAAGGCATCGTAAAACAATATGCCATCTCAAAAAAAGGCAATGACCAGGTTGTAAATATATTTAAAGAACAATCATACTTCCCTATGTCTTGGGCAATTAATGAGACTCATAACGAGTATTTTTTTGAGGCGATGACTGACCTTACTATTAAACTAGCTCCAAGAGATGCTGTACTCACCTTTGTAAAAGATAACCCTGATGTACTTTATGATTTACTTGCAAGAGTATATAAAGGGACAGATGGACTACTCACAAGACTGACGTACATGATGACTGGAGATGCTTATGCACGACTCATAACTGAACTCCTCATTCAGTCCAAGCGGTTCAATCATAAACAAGAAACAATTAGAATTGAATTTAATGAGAAAGACTTAGCTTCCCTCACTGGCATGACCCGGGAAACAATTAGTCGAGAAATGAAATTGCTTAAAGATAAAAATCTTGTAGAGATAATTAAAAACGTTATAGTCATTAATAATTTATCGAATCTCGAGAATGAGCTCCTATAAATTAATGAGTTGATTTAGTAATTATCTCCTTCGTAGGAATGACTCTCACCCTAATCTTTTCCTCATTTGGCAAACCAGTTGTGAGCAAGTATCCCTGCCACATCCCATCACCCACAAACAACTCAAGGTGTACAAGATCAGTAAGATTTGGCTCGTCTTTCACCTCATACATTTTATAAGTCCCCCGACACAGCACACATTCAATATCATGTACGTCTCTTGCAGTTACAAGTATCTCACCAATTCCCTCGACATTGACCCAGGCGAAGAAATCATCGTCAAGCGCTAGTACCTTTGTCTGATGCTTTGTCTCAGAAAGCTCGTACTGTCCATATCTAACTAACTTAATCATTTGAATATGATAAAGTAAGACTACCCCAAAAGCAGTGTCAATAATCACATACTTTCTGTGATCTCGATCAATGCAATTAGATCATCTAGAGGCTACTATAGTCATGGTAGTTCATCAACACATCTGTAGCTCAGCTTTAGAGCGCATCTTCAAATCATAATGAGATTTAGGGATGAAGGGAGGTATTTTGAATCCTTCCAGATGCAGAGTCGCTCGTTCAACGTAAGGACAGCTTCTTTATCCTAGTAGAGGAAGAAGACAAATGGAGTCCAACTCTCCAGCGACTCACATTGCAAACTAGGGGGTAGTCAGTATAATAACATCATGTACTTAGAAAATTTAAAAGAGCTCACAAAAGAGAATTCATATTTCCGTCGTGTTCTTCATACGGGAGAACATAGTCAGGTTGTGGCAATGAGCATTCCAAGAGAAGGAGACATAGGGATGGAATCACACTCTGGTACTGATCAAATTCTCGTTATTGTCCACGGATCAGGTGACGTCATTATTAACGACGATAAGAAATCATTTGAAAAGCATGACGTCATATTTGTTCCGGCAGGTGCAACTCATAATTTTATTAACACAGGCGAGGATGATCTTAAGCTTTTTACGATTTATGCTCCTCCAGAGCATGCAGATGGAACAATTCACAAAACAAAAGAGGAAGCAGCAATTGCTGAAAAAAAATGAGGCTTAAAAATAAAGTTGCAATTATTACTGGCGGAGGTACAGGAATTGGAAGAGGCATAGCGCTGAAATTTGCTCAAGAAGGTGCTTATGTCATGGTCTGTGGCAGGCGAGAAGAGCCATTAAAGGAAGTTGTCTCCCTTATCGAAGACTCTGGAGGAGAGGCCATCTATGCAATCGTTGATGTTTCCTCTAGTTCTCAAATCAATGATGCAGTTACTACAGTTCTCGCAAAATGGGGTCAGATCGATATCCTAGTAAATAACGCTGGAGTTTATATTCCAAATGAAGTGGTCGACGTAAATGAAAAAGACTGGGATACTGTTATGAATATTGATGTGAAAGGCCTTTTCCTCATGTCAAAATCTGTTCTTCCTCATATGCTTAAAAATGAAAAAGGCAAAATCATTAATATCGCCTCAATTGCAGGTCTATTTGGTTTTGAAAAATCTGCTGCGTACTGTGCTGCAAAAGGCGCAGTGATCAATCTCACACGAGAAATGGCTCTAGACTATGCACACCATGGTATTAATGTTAATGCGATTGCACCAGGAATTATAGAGTCTGAGATGACCGATCCCATGCTTAAAGATGAAACTACAAAAAAAAGCTTTTTAGAAAAGACTCCTGTAGGCCGAATCGGCAATCCAGAGGATATTGCATATGGAGCAGTCTATCTCGCCTGCAAAGAATCGGATTTTGTCGCAGGGCAAATAATAGTAATTGATGGCGGCTGGACAATCAAATAGCTTGGTGAAACTTCTCCTTAATCTCTCTTTTAAATTCTTTAATAACTTCAATCTTTCCCAAAATATCACCGAGAAGCTTTTTCTCAAGATCAGCGTACATTTGGTCCAATGTCTGTCTTGATCGAATTAGTCTTTTTTCAAAACGATACCATTCAGAACTCTTTAACTCCTCAAAGATAAGTTCTTGATTGACAATATCATTTTCGATATGCGTCAAAATCTCTTCCAGACTTTGTACTGTAGTTTCGTCTTGTACGCCATGATCGCGCTCGATCTTTGAGAGTGCAGCAATATCTCCCACTTCATAAGCCTCATTTATCAACTTCATAATACCTTCTCTTCTCTTTTTTTCATGTGGCTCTTGAGTAAGATCGGGATGAAAAAGCGTAATTAATTTTCTCCAGAGCTTTTTGGCGTCCTGCATAATTTCATCAGACTTTTCCTCTTCCTGCCTGTCGAAAAGCTGCTTTTGAAAACGTATCTTTTCTTCTTCTTTTTCTATCTCTAACTGCTCAGCATAAAATGTACCTTCGAGTTCTTTGATCGCATCATCATAACTCATGCCCTCCTCTAGGAGACTTACAAGATTACGAAACCTGATGATCTCAAGATCAAGATGGTTATCTTTTGTCACAAGACTCCCTATTTTTACCATGTACTCTCTTTTGAGCATATCCAACTTTACCTTTAGTGACTCAGATCGAATGATTAATTTTTGCAGGAGAATGCGCTTTTTCTTAATCACATTAAGTAGAATTTTTCTATTACGATCTTTTTCTTTTTCTCCAAGTGAAATGAGTGATAATTGCGGCATAATTGACAAGTCATCATACCATATTTGAGGCTAATTTGCTTATTTTAAATGAAGAAGATTGAGGAGAAAAATTATCCTTTAAGTTTTGCTTTTAATTTGCGAATAAATACCCTACGTGTTCCATGCATTTTTGTCTTTAAAAGACTCTTTGGACCTTTCTTTGTACCGCCGTGCTTAAGTGCCATGAGTAGACAGCTTAACAGGTACGCATATATTAAGCAATGAGTAATAATTCTGATCAAAAAAGAGGACAACCCGATGAAAGATCACCAGGTTGTCCAAAAGATTTTCTGATGTGTCACCCGTACGATGATCCGATGACTCCTTCCATAACGGCAACAAAAGCTGCGATGTTTGCCCGCTCAAGAAGTTCGGCTGCTTTCTCTTTTGAGTTGATCCTCTGCAAAATTGGCTCACCAAACACATGGTGAAGCTTAGTCAATGCAGTCGGAATCCCTCGAAATGTCCGACAACCCGGCTCTTTTTGTCTGGTCCTGCCTGAAGACCAGTCTGCCCAACATGCACCCCTTGTGACATAGACAAGACAAAGCTCATCTCCTCTCCAAGCCTGGTGCACCTGTATCTCCTCACCCAATGGTGAGTAGTAGTCAATGGTGCGACCACGCCCAAGAGCCCACACCGGGTCTCTGCCAGGATCACCTGTCCCGACATGAAGTTCTGAGAGGTCCTCCAGTCTATAACTGCAGGGCGAAAATTTGAATTCAATGAGAGCATGTCCTGCAGTTGGAGTCTCACTGGAGACGGTTAGTAGACGCCCATCGTCTAGCCCGTACTGATTTTTGACTCCAGTGATTTTGTATCCGCCAATTACCTGCCCTCTATGAGCAAGAATTGTCTCCCAGACAGGTGAGAGTGGCAGAATTACTTCTTCTTGCCAAGGAAAAACACTCATGACGACCCCCTTTGCTTGTGCATGAGATAAGAACAACAGTCAATGAAGTCAGCCAGGAAAATCCTGATCAGAATTCAGTAGCGCAAGTATAAGGGGATCATGATCGAAATTCAAGGAGGCTATTTCTTGAGAGTTTTCTTAAGTCTAAGTGCTTTGATTCGCTTTCCTTCAATCTCATCAACTGTTAAAGCATACTTCCCTATCTCAATAGTGTCCCCGATACGTGGCTCATGACCCAAAAGCCCAAAGACCAGGCCAGCAATTGTGGTGTATCCCTGACCCTTTACCGGAATAGGAAATTTCTCTTGAAATGCGGAAATGAGTGTATACCCCTTCACAAGATAGGACCCATCTGATTGCTTTGCGATATTCACAGCTGCATCTTCAAATTCATCCTCTATCTCCCCAACCAGACTTTCCATAATGTCCTCAAGGGTTACCATACCTGAAGTACCAACAAATTCATCGCTGACAACTGCTATATGAATCCTATTTTTTCGCATGTCTTGGAGAACTGAATCTATTTTCTTTGCCTCTGGAACTGTGATGATCGTCCTTATGATATTAATTTCAGAAAGTTTTTTGTCATCACCTTTTTTTAGAAGTTCTCGATAGATATCTTTAATGTGCACAAATCCAATGATGGTGTCGATAGACGTCTCGTAGACAGGGAATCGACTGTGGGGATGTCTTTCAATTCTCTTGATTACTTCCTTGAGTGTTGATGAGACATCAAAGGCTAAAATATCTGAGCGAGGAATCATGACATATTTTACTGTTGTATCACCGAACTGAAATACTTTGTTCACCATGTCTACTTCTTTTGATGGAATTGCCCCTACCTGAGCACTTTGTGATAGTAACATTCGTATTTCTTCTTCAGAATGAACTAATTGGTGTCCAGAGGGCGCCTTTAATCCGAACATTTTTAGTACAAGTTGCCCGGCGCCATTCAAAAACCAAATAAAAGGTCTAAATATTTTTGCAAAGATAATAAGTGGTCTGATAATTGCAAGCGAAGTTGCTTCAGACCTCTGAAGTGCAACTGACTTTGGAGCCAGCTCTCCAAGCACAATGTGAAGAAACGTAATAATACTGAATGCTATGATCACTGAAAAAGTATGCGAAGTGATCACAGCTGCTTCTCGTGGCAAGAATGAAATAAATGGCTCAATTGCATGAGCAATCGTAGGCTCTCCCACCCATCCAAGCGCAAGGCTCGCAAGTGTAATTCCCAGCTGTGTTGCTGAGATATAGTTGTCGAGGTGATTAAGAGCACCTTGAAGTGTCTTTGCAGATTGACTCCCTTGGGATGCTAGCTCATCAATCCTCGTTTTTCTCACTGCTATGAGTGCAAATTCCGAAGCCACAAAATACCCGTTCAAAAGTACGAGCAGTAATACAATGCCTATTTGAAATATAAATTCCATAGTGATCGATTATAACACGTACTGAAACTGTGCGTGATTCTACTAGATTTATTACAACAAATCATCTATAAGAGAAACACGCAAAAATGCGTATAACTTTGTTTTCATTCGCACTTTGATTTAGGGGCTAATGCCCATCACAGGAAAGGCAGAACATGAAAAAGGACGTGCTTAGGGCAGCTCTGATGTACCTTGCAAGATCGAGGTATGTTGGACTCCCAGCAAGACTTGGGCTGAGAATCCAGGACATATTCTGGCTTCGCTATCCACACCTGATGACAAGGATCGATAACTTCCTCATTATAGGAGGTGCATCGACAGTTATCCAAGCAGCACTCCTCATGATACTTACACGTCAAATGAGGTTCATTGCTGCAGTGGTCTTGGGTGCAATCATTGCGACTGTTCCCAACTATATCCTCAGCAAGAAGATTGTATGGAAAGACCGGGTTCTCGATATCGCATTCAAATGGAACGCGATCCTTTTCCCAGTCTTTCTTGTGACCAAGTTCTCCATTCCGCTTAAAATTGCTGGAATGGCATTACTGCATGCACAAGGAGTACCAGTCATCGCATCACTTCTCTGCACCGAGGCAGCTGGAGCAGGACTCAGCTTTCTCTTCTTAGACAAAATTGCATTTGGCTCGATGACACGAGTCATCAGTCGGATCTCAAAAAGAAAGGCTTAAGTAAACAAATCAACCAACTATCTAACCACTGGGAGGGATACGTGCCACAAACACTATCCCTCCAATTTCTAAAGCATCTTTATAGAAATCGCTGTATCCTCAAAGACACTTGTCGACCATCTTCTTTCATCTGTTATATGTCTCATATATCTCCCACCTGTCTCATCTTTTAAATAAAGATTGGCAGTGATAAGTAGCCCTGTATTTTTTAAGAGTCTTTCAAAGTGAAGTAAAAATTTTAGTGACGGATCATATCCATCAAAAAAGATCATGTCGTACTGATCATGCAATTCTGGAAGAATTGCCTCTGCCTTGTCGCAAAATGTAGTTATACTTTTCTCAATTCCTAGTTCGACCCATTTTGACTGTGCTATCGCAAGATGCTCTCCGTCTTGATCAATGGTATCGATTTTGACCTTTTTATCTGCCTCTGCAAAACATGCAGTCGAGTATCCAACACCTGTTCCTAATTCCAGGATTCGAACTGGCCTCACAGCCTTTGTCAAAATTTTCAACACATCACCGTAATCGTAAGGCACGCCACCACACCGATGATTTTTTTTATGCTCAAGTGCAAATGAATAATATGAAGAAAGTTGAGACATGTATTTTTAATTATAAAAGTATTTTTAATAAAATGCCCTCGGCGATCTCGCAATGCGAGACCACCAAGGGCGAGTGGTTTAGGCTGAACGTCCTTCATTGAATGAGCTATGGTGGGCATCATTATCAAGGACAAACTTCCCGTGCTTGTTCTGGAAACCTGCTTTGGCTTGATTAGCCGTTTGCGACCGCCTGGTCGCTTGGTGCTTTACGAATTTGACGCACAAGTTCGAACACGAACCTCTCGTCCGGTTCGACTTGAATTGCATTCAAAATCGCGGCCTTTCCGAGAGCATCTGGCGAATTGGCAACGAAGTCATATGGGGTTCTCAGTTGAGAAACCACATCTCCTACCGTTGGCAGATGCGCACGTCTTGAGAACGTGCGAATCGAATGGCCACCGATTCGTCTCGGATTAGACCGGACCCTTCCGCTTGGTAGAGACGTTCGCTTGACCGCCTGCGCAGGGTTATCAACTGAGCTTCGAGTAAGCCTAAGCGTACTCACTCTCTCAGTCGGAGTCACATAAGAGTCTTCCTGCTCACAGCGGAGCATGATTTCATGTGACTCGCCCTCGTAAAATGTCGCCATAACATCACCGATCCAATCGGTGCCCGGCTCACTTGTTTCGAAGATCATTGGATGAGGATATTCACCCTCATTCATTTGAACTCGAAAGAACCTGCCGTCTTCTCGATCGATGAGAAAATAGGAAATGGTACCTCCATCTCCCGGTTCTGGAATTGTAACGCGCCAACCAGTGGCGCCTACTGAGAATACGTGACTCATGTCATCTCCTATGGTGGGGGTAGATGAACAAGAATCTCAGAACAAGCTAGTATATTATATCCTATAATATATGTGTTTTCAAGCTCTTAGATTCAAAAAAGTGAGGTTTAACCGTGAATTTCAACGAAGATGAAAATAATATAGACAGCAAACATCAATATCCCTTGCTTTCTCGTTATGAAATTTTTAGACTTCACAAAAATAAAGAAGAGGGTAAGCGCAGTTAATATAAAAATAAAAGTCGTCAGAAATGCACTACTAGTGAGAACTTCACCATTATGAAGAAGCGTAAATATCCCGAACATCAGCGTACTTGCAGCTGCTGCACCGATATAATCCCCCATCGCGATATCTTTCTTGCCGGAGATAACAGAGCGGATCGCTAAAGACATTTCGGGAAGATCTGTGCCTAGGGCAATGACTAAGAGTCCAATATAGAAAGCTGAGATATTGAACATGTCAGCAAAGAAAACCGTCTTATCGACGATGATACTACTTGAGATAAATATCACACAAATACCAACAATTAGTTTAAGAAGATCCTTGTGAGAATAAGCACTGATATTTAGTATCTTAGAATTTTCTCTATTAAAAATTCCATTTTTACGCTCTATTACAAATAGCAATATCCCATAAAGCAAGATTAAAATACCTCCTTCTAAATTCGTGACCTTTTTGTCTAAAGTAAAAAGAGATGGTGTCAAAATTACAGCTAAAGTAAAGAAAGTTGTTTTAGAGTCAAGATCATTTTTAAGACTTATGCCATTACCAAAGATGGCTAGGAGCGGAATAATGACAAGAAAGAGCACGATAATCCCTCCAAGTAAGTTACCAACGAATATTTCTGCATCATGGCTAGCTACAGCTTGTAGCCCGACTGAGAACTCAGGGAGAGATGTAAGTAAGCCCAGGAAAACAAACGAGAATGCGAATGGAGATAATTTTAATTTACTAGAAAAGTTGCTTACTGAGGAGACAATGAGACCAGAGCCAAGCCATATGGAGACAAATGCGACAATGAAGAGTAGGAGATTTACTAAAACCATTTCTGCTATAAGTATAGTATGGCTCTCATAAAAAAGCACTGGGTTATTTTATCGATTGTTCTCTTGAGCCTTCTTTTTCACCTCACATTTCTATCTAGTGTCCCTATCTCCACTACCAATGATCAGCTACATTATCATTTGGATGCTCAGTCATTTTTTTACACGGGGTATGATCTTACTAACTCTGTTTCTTTACTGGATATATTCCTTTTCAAATACCCTCCTCAAGAAACAGTACAAGCAGAGCTTCCGTATCTTCTTGACCTGCTTCCACTTGGGCTTTTCGGGTCCTCCTTAACTTCCGCTGCATTTATGAGTGCGTTATTTAGTGCTGGTATTGCGATAGTGCTTTATTTCTTAGGCAATATCTTTGGCAATAAAAGACTAGGCTATCTCGCAGCACTTCTTGGTGCCATTAATCCATGGATCGTTGTTGTCGGAAGATCTGCATATGAAGCAATTCCTGCATTATTTTTCTATCTCCTCTTGCTCCTATTGTTCTATGTCTTAAGGGGAAAAAAGCTCCTCATTATAATTCCTGTTTTGTTTCTAGCATTCTATTCATATATAGGTACAAAATTGCTTTTCCTGCCCTTTCTCCTAGCCTGTGGCATCTTTTCTTATTTTTATATTCACAAGAGGAAGTTTCTCATAGAACATCTCGCAATTATTATCTCAGCAATTGCACTTGCTGGATTCTATTTATTCCAAATAAGTAATGCTGAAGGGGCTTCAAGAGTAGGTGATATTTTCCTCCCTACTGATCCACGCATCTCACAACTTGTAAATACACTTCGTCAAGACAGTATGCCATTTTTATTTGACTCTCTTCTTATCAATAAATTTAGTATATATTTCTTGATGGTAATTGAGAATATCTTTAATACTCTTTCATTCACGTTCTTCTTTCTTACCGGCGACTACTTCTTCTCACTTTTTCGACATGGGCTTTTTTATATTGCTGACGCGGTCTTTCTTTTTATTGGCATTGGGAGCTTTTTCAAAAAGAATAAGGCTACTACTATCTTCTTCTCATCATTACTACTGATTTCTCTTCTTCCACATGTTCTTCACAATCAAAAAGATGCTGGGCAATTTAGTCCACACGTCACACTTTTTATTGGGCTACTTTTGCTCGTTATTGCACATGGGATCTCTGCTACTATTTCAAGCTTCTCAAACAAAAAACAGATTTTTGTTATTGGAGGAATTTTGCTAATTTATCTTTTCTCAATTATCAATTTTATCCATATCTTCTTTTTTCAATCCCCACTGAGTACCGGCATCTATACCCCTTCACGAAGACTTATGAGCAAATACTCCATTGAGGCAATGACCAAAACAGAAAAGGTAGTCATACATACAGACGACGCCAGAACTGATTATAAGAACTTTCTTTTCTACAACAATCTCATTACCAAGAGTACAATTAGCGAAATTAAGAAAATGTTACAAACTAACGAGAATGTCTTTTCCTACAAGAATATTCAATTTGTTTCATGTGGTGACCCTAAAGAAGTCGCAAAAGACACGACTCTTGTTATTGGAAGGATATGTTACAAAAGCTTGCCACTAAAAAGCATTGAGATACCACAATTAAAGGATAGTGGAGGAACATATACTATTTATAATGACAAGGTGTGTAAGGGGATAAATGGACAGAGGTACATCAAGGATTTAAAATTAAGCGATCTCGCTATTGAAGACTTAACGTCAGAGCAACTCTGTAAAAAATTCCTTTTGTCTTACTAGCTAATCTACCTTCTGAGGCTTTGTGTGGAGAAGTCTGCGCGATGACTCAAGTCCAATTTCTTCATCTGCTTTCTTATTCTTTGCATAGAGAGGTTTGGCGAGTGCAATTTCCAAAACATCATCCATATGTGTTACAAACTTAAAATCAATATCCTTGAGAACTTCATCTGGAACTTCTTCTAGATCCTTCTTATTATCTTTTGGCAAGATAAGCACCTTAAGACCTGCTCTATGAGCCGCGATGACTTTCTCTTTTACGCCACCAATCTCGAGTGCTCTTCCACGAAGCGTTATCTCACCAGTCATACCAACAATTCTTCTAACTGGATTCTTAGTGAGTGCTGAGATGATTGCAGTTGTGATTGCAAGACCAGCTGAAGGACCGTCCTTAGGAACTGCTCCCTCTGGAACGTGAACATGGATATCCATCTTGCCGAACAATTTATCTGGAAGTCCAAATTGATCTGCACGAGCGCGGATATATGAGAGTGCTGCTTGGCAAGACTCCTTCATGACATCTCCAAGTTGCCCTGTGAGAATAAGCTGCCCTTTACCTGGCATCAGAGCTACTTCAATAAAGAGTATATCTCCTCCTGCTTCTGTCCAAGCAAGTCCAGTTGACATACCGACCTGATCCTTCTTTTCAATAAGGGTGTCATTATATCGAGTCGCTCCCAGATACTTCTGGATATCTTTCTCAGTTATTTCTATCTTGATCTTTTTACCTTCTGCTACTTTTCTAGCGACTTTTCTAAAAATAGTTGCAATTCTTCTCTCCAAATTTCTCACGCCAGCTTCCCTTGTATAGTGATTGATAATATATGTAATAGCTTTATCGGTAAGAACAACTTTACTATCTTTCAAGCCATGCATTTCCATCTGCTTTTTTAACAAGAACTTTTTAACTATATGGAACTTCTCATCATGGGTGTATCCAGCAAACTGAATAATTTCTAACCTATCGCGAAGTGCAGGCGGGATAGTATCGAGCACATTTGCTGTGGTGATGAACATAACGTTCGAGAGATCAAATGGTGCTTCAAGATAATGATCTGAAAAATCAGTATTCTGCTCTGGATCTAGTGCTTCAAGTAGCGCACTTGACGGATCACCTCTAAAATCAGCACCAACTTTATCAATTTCATCTAACATGAAGACTGGATTCTTTGTACCTGCATCTTTGATGCCTTGAATAATACGTCCTGGGAGAGCGCCCACGTAGGTACGTCTATGTCCTCTGATCTCTGCCTCATCTCGAATTCCTCCGAGGGAGACTCTAATAAATTTTCGATCTAATGAACGTGCGATGGATTTACCAAGAGAGGTCTTACCTACTCCAGGAGGTCCTACAAAACAAAGAATAGGACTTTTCATTTTTCCAGCTAATTTCTGTACAGCTAAATACTCAAGAATACGCTCTTTAACTTTGGGTAGACCATAATGATCTTCATTGAGGACTTTTTCAGCTCCTTTGATATCAACATTTGTCTTACTTTCAATACTCCATGGGAGACTGATAAGCCAATCAATATAATTTCTTATATATGCTGCCTCAGGATTGAATTGATTCATGTTGGCAAGTTTCTTTACCTCTTTTCGAGCTTTCTCCTCAACATCCTCAGGCATTTTAGCCTCTTTAATTTTTGTAAGTAGTTCTTTTATCTCACCATTACCATCATCTTCTCCAAGTTCTTTCTCAATTGTCTTAAGTCTTTCTCGTAGGATAGCCTCTCTCGCACCTTTTTCAAATCTCTCCTGTGTCTTAGATGCAATACGACGCTCTAGCTCAAGAACTTTTATTTCTTTTGCTAGAAGTTCGACCAACTTCTGAAGTCTTGCTTTTACATCAGTCATTTCAAGTAATTCTTGACGCTCAACTGGCTTAAGATCCAAAGCCGAAGCCACCAGATCAGAAAGCTCAGATGGAGAATTCTCAGACATGATATTCATAAAGACTAAGAAGTCGGCTGATTTACCAAAATTCATAGCTCGTCTAAACTCATTAGTAAGATGATTACAAAGTGCAGTTATTTCAGGGGTGACAACAATATCCTCGATGATATCTTCAACATGAGCAACAAAGAAATTGTCCTGCTTCTCATATGAAAGAATACGAACTCTATTCAGACCACGAACTTGTGCATTGATCTCACCATCTGCCCGTATCATCCTCTCAATTCGTGAAAGTGTTCCAACTTCATAGAGATCTCCAGGCTCAGGGTCATGAACACGAGAGCTCTTTTGGAGAACAAAACAAACTATTCGTTCTTGGTTGTAGGAGGTCTCAAGTGCAGCTAGGCTCTTTGGCCGTCCAAATGTGAGCACTGAGTCTGTGTTGGGGAAGATGATCCCATCTCGAATTGGAATTACTGGTACTGTTCTTTCCATAAATCTATTAGCACTCTATCATAGGAACTGCCAGCTGTCAATAGTTCGACAGGCTCACTATTTTCAATACTTCGACTAGCTCAGTAGTATAAAATAATTCGTGCTGTGACTGATGATTATACATTAAATCTCTTCAAAAGATCGAGAAGGTCTTCGATATCAAATGGCTTTTTAAGAAACGCAGCAGCGCCTGCTCTCTGGGCAATTGTCTTAAGATCCTGGTGTGCAGACATGAGAACAATTGGGACTGCTGCATGGGTCTTTTCAGCCTTAATTTTCTTTGTTAACTCACCCCCATCTCCATCTTGCAAGGAGACATCCATCAACACAAAACTTATGTGATTATGATCTAGCGCCTCTAGGATACCAATTTCGTCTACCGCCCTCAAGACTTTACACCCTGCATTCTCCAGGATATAGAGGATAATCTGCGATATTCCCTCATCATCTTCAATAAGTAGCACCTTCATTTTCGTATTTTACCATGAATCCAGCTTCATAATATGGCTTGAGCTGTGTGATTGATGCTGCTATACTTTGTCCATCCATGACGCACAAAGTACTCGTAGTTGAAGATGACAAAGGACTCCAGAAATACCTCCAAGAATTACTCCTTGATAACGGCTACTCTGTAACGCTGGCTGACGATGGCATTATCGCACTCCAGATACTCTCTACCACTCCACCAGACATCGTTATCCTGGACCTCAATCTCCCTACGATGGGCGGTGAAGCAGTAATTGGCGAAATTCATAAAAAATATAAAGAGATTCCAGTGATTATTCTCACAGCGAAAGACAGTGTGACAGATGTAGTCCAAGGTTTAAATCTCGGAGCAGACGACTATATGACAAAACCATTTATTGCAGATGAGTTTCTGGCACGCATCAAAGCTCGCCTGAGACGCTCATCTGGGGAAAATGAGTCAATTCTAGTAGTTGATGACTTATCGCTCAATACCACAACGCTTGAGATTAAGAGAGGCGACAAGCAAATTCATCTTACTCCCCAAGAATTCAAGCTGCTACAGTATCTGATGAACAACAAGGGTCGTATTCTCACACGAGAAATGATCCTAAATAGGATATGGATGTACTCCAGCGATATAGAGACGAGAGTTGTGGATGTCTATATGGGATATCTTCGTAAAAAGATTGATGGGGATTTTGAGAAAAAGCTACTTCACTCAGTTAGAGGATTTGGATACGTTATTAAAGAAGAGTAGGCAGATCAACCCGAACCATTGTACCTCGATTCTTCTCTGACTTTATTGAGATTTCGCCATGATGATACTGCACTATGTGTTTTGTAAGTAATAATCCAACTCCTAGACCCTCTGCTTCAGTCTGAGAACCTTTATAAAATCCTTCAAAAATTTTATGTTGTTCAGATCTCTCTATTCCTTCACCTTGATCCGTAATTCTTAGTGAAAGTAGCTTTTTATCTTTGTCAATCTCGACCCTGATTGGCTTATCGCTTGGCGAAAATTTATCTGCATTACTCAAAAGTGCAGTGAACATCTGAATTAACTTTGAAGAATCTCCAATAACTT
This sequence comes from Candidatus Levyibacteriota bacterium, assembly GCA_017991775.1. Taxonomy (GTDB): domain Bacteria; phylum Patescibacteriota; class Microgenomatia; order Levybacterales; family UBA12049; genus JACROF01. The sequence goes on from JAGOPV010000008.1 coordinate 39,001, forward strand.
TGGCTTTAGTCGCCTGTGGACTCCTAGTCATTATCACCTCTCTATTTGGATTTACGAACTTATATCTCTTAACACT
>JAGOPV010000022.1 GCA_017991775.1 Candidatus Levyibacteriota bacterium
AAAAATATCTTTATATTTTTATGATCGGACTCAAGGAGGGACTCTTTTAGACTTGCTAGAAGAGTGAATGGCGGACAGAGAACGATAGTCTTCTGAAAATCTCCCCCTTCATGGAGCCATTTGCTCATTTCTTTATGGAAGAATGCTATAAGAAATGAATGCCCTTCTATAACAGTCTTATGAGACTTCCAGTTCGCTACGATAAAGAGCTTTTTCATATGTTACAATGGTCATTGTCCCCCAGGTCGACTCAGGACCATCCCTATCATACCTTATGGAAAAATCATTACTCAATGACCTAAATCCCAATCAGCGAGATGCAGTCAAAACAACTGATGGGCCGATGATTATTCTCGCCGGAGCAGGGTCTGGAAAAACACGGGTACTTACGCATAAAGTAATGTATCTTATGCTTGAAAAGTCTGTTGCTCCTGAGTCAATCCTTATGGTGACTTTTACAAATAAAGCAGCAAAGGAAATGAAAGAAAGAATCCATACCTTTCTAAGCAGCCATGGAGAATCAATTTCTGGAGCGCCGATTGTAGCGACTTTTCACTCTCTCTGCGCAAGAATACTACGGACAGATGGGCACTTCATCGGAATCTCAAAAAGTTTTGTAATCTATGATGATAATGACCAGCTTGACGTCATAAAAGAAGCGATGAATAGGCTTACTTTATCTGTAAAGGACTTTAAGCCAAATTCAATTTTGACCACAATCTCTCAAGCTAAAAATGAACTCATCTACGAAAATGAGTATGGCACATTTGCAAGAGGCCTCTTCCAGCAGACAGTTGCCAAAGTCTATCCACTTTATCAAAAAATCCTCAAGGAAAATGATGCACTTGATTTTGATGACCTTATCCTCAAGACTGTGAGACTCTTTCGTGAAGTTCCCCAAGTTCTGGAAAAGTATCAGCAGCAGTTTGAGTACTGCCTTGTTGACGAGTATCAAGACACTAATAGAGGACAATATGTCCTAACCAAGTTACTAACTGGAAAATGGAAGAACATTTGCGTAGTTGGGGACTTCTCGCAAAGCATTTATAGTTGGCGAGGTGCTGACTATCGCAACCTTATGAAGTTCAAAGATGATTTCCCTGGAACGCAAACGTTTTCCCTCTCTCAAAACTACCGCTCAACACAAAACATTCTTGACGGTGCAACAGCAGTCATTGCAAAAAATACCTCACACCCCGTGCTCAAATTATGGACTGAAAATGAAAATGGAGATGAAATTGAGATCTATGAGGCAGTCAATGAACAGGATGAAGCTGACTTTATTATTAGAACAATTCTCACACTTGGCATTAATTCATTAAATGATGTCGCAGTTCTCTATAGGACAAATGCCCAATCTCGTGTCGTTGAGGAAGCGTTCCTGCATCATGGCATACCCTACACACTTGTTGGCGGAACAAGATTTTATGAAAGAAAGGAGATTAAAGACGTCTTGTCCTATGTTCGACATGCTGTAAATCCACAAGAGACAATCTCAATGAAGCGAATTGAAAAGATTGGGAAAGGTAGAATGCAGAAATTTATTACTTTTCTTGGTGAAAGACCAGAACTTACTGAGACCGTTACGATTGATCTACTAGATGCCATTATCCATGCAACAAGTTATCTTGAGCTCTACGACGAGCATGATGAGGAAGACCGTGCTAGGCTTGAAAACATAAAAGAACTGCGCTCAGTTGCCCTCGCATTCCCAAATGTCATTGAGTTCCTTGAGAACGTTGCACTTGTTGAACAGGAGTATTCATCAGACAAGCAATCTGCTCATAAAAATGCAGTAACGCTCATGACCCTCCATGCTGCGAAGGGATTAGAATTCCCTGTTGTCTTTATGATTGGGATGGAGGAAGGACTCTTCCCGCACTCGAGAAGTCTTATGGATAAAAACGAATTAGAAGAAGAAAGAAGGCTCTGCTACGTCGGGATGACGAGAGCAAAAAAGAAACTTTATCTGACACATGCTAAAAGAAGAATCTTCTTTGGTCAACGTGCCAGCAACACACTCTCTCGCTTTCTCATCGAATTACCTGAGGGTACTGTTAAATGGAGCACTGATAGAAGCATACTCTACGGCGACGACAAATAGCCTCTTTTGCTACAATAAATACATGGCATATCAACCACTTGAAGAATCTGAAAAAGTACTTTTTAATAAAACTGTCACACACCCACTTCAGTCTTATGAATGGGGAACATTTAGAGAGAGGACGGGACTCAAAGTAATCAGAAAGCTGCAAAAGAGCAGCGGCTCTCCATCTGCGTTCACCCTTACAATTCATCCTATTCCAAAAACTCCGTATACTATTGGCTATCTTCCAAAAGGACTGTCCCCAGACAAGGAGCTAGTCGCTCATTTAAAAGAGATTGGTCGTCAAGAGAGGTGCATCTTTATCCAGCTTGAGCCAAATATTCGCTTCACTCAAGCAGAATCGGAAAGAATTCTTTCCCTTGGACTTAAAAAGGCAGCTCGGGCTCTCTTTACTCGATTCAGCTTTGTACTTGACCTTTCAAAGTCGGAGGAGGAGATTGAGAAAAATCTCCACCCCAAAACAAGATATAACATTAAGATTGCTAAAAAACACAATGTAACTGTCGCTGAGAAAAATACTCCGGATGCGTTTGATTCATATCTTTCAATTACTCAGGAGACAACAAAAAGGCAAGGCTTCTATGCTCATTCAAAAAAATATCACACCGATCAATGGGCAACACTTTCACACACCGCAACTCCACCCTATAATGAACTCTCCTCCCATCTTCTTATCGCAAATTACAACATGAAAACTCTTGTGGCATGGATTGTCTTTATTTTTAAAGATACACTTTACTACCCATATGGGGCTTCCAGCAGTGAGCATCGGGAGACAATGGCTTCAACATTGATGATGTGGGAAGCGATTAAATATGGAAAGAAGATGGGACTCAAATACTTTGACATGTGGGGAGCACTCGGGACAGATCCTGACACCAATGATAGCTGGTACGGATTCCATCGATTCAAGCAGGGATTTCGACCTGAACATGTCGAATTTGTAGGCAGTTTTGACCTTGTCATACATCCAATTCTCTATCGGGCATTTGTCGGACTAGATAAGATTCGCTGGCTGGCACTCAGCCTTAAAAAATAATCGTATGCGAGCACTTTCATCACTACATCTTGCAACAGTTCTCCTAGTTGCGACGATTCTTCTTTATGGCAATACCTTAGTAAATGGACTTTTCTTCGACGATCAGCAATTTATCTATGAGAATGCGGCTGTAACCACTTTTGATCTTAAGGGCCTTTTCTCGCACAGCCTTATTGATGGCGATGGGAGATTGACCAACTATTATCGACCCTTCCTTTTCCTAGGCTTTAGCATTGAGTACCATCTCTTTGGAGAAAGTGGGGCTATCTATCACCTAAACAGCCTTCTACTTCACGCAGGAGCTGGCATAGCCATCTACTATCTTATCCTTAGGCTATCAAAGAACAAGTTCGTCTCATTCAGTACTGCTCTCCTCTTTATCGTTCACCCCGTCCAAACAGAGGCAGTAGCATATGCATCAGGGAGAGGAGATCCACTATCGCTATTCCTTGTCTTACTTACTATCCTTCTTTCTTTTGAAAAAGGTCGCTGGCAAAAAATTACTAGCATTATTTGCCTTGGTCTTGCACTCCTCTCAAAAGAAACTGCACTTATCACGCCTGGACTACTCTTTATTTCACATTTAGCGATGAAGAAATCTCTTAACGTAAAATCTATGAAAGAAACCTTCGTAGAGATACTGCCCTATACAATTATTACATCGGGTTATTTCATGCTTCGATTAACTCTCTTAAATTTTGCGAATACACTTAATTTTTACAAGAATGATAATGCCTATACCTCAAGTCTTTTTGTCAGGATAAATGAATTCTTTAACCTAGTACCTCAGTACCTTAAACTCATTTTCTTTCCAAAAGATCTCTACATGGAAAGGGACCTTACTATCTCTCTCGCAAAAAATGTGACTCTCTCATCTGCAGCGTCGCTTGTTGGATCGATTCTCACCTTCTTAGGTGCAATCAAACTTTACAAGAATCATCCCCTGCCGCTATTTGGAGTCATGTGGACTATCATTGGCTTTATTCCATCGAGTGGGATTATCCCAATCAATGGCATATTCTATGAACACTTCCTCTACTACCCCTCAATCGGAATCTTTGTCCTGCTATCGTATTTAATTTATATTCTCTTTGAGAAACTTCCACTCTTTGGGAGAGCTGTGCTTATATTTATTGTAGTAGGCTTTATTGGACTTTTATCTTTTAGAACAATTGTGAGAAATACAGACTGGAAAGACGCGATCACCTTTTATTCAAGAACGAATCACTTCGTTACAAGTGCTAGAATTTACAACAATCTTGCAATGGCATATGCGCAAGAAAACTTACCTACTAGCGCGATACAGACATATAAGAAATCAATTCTCATTTCAAATAGATATCCACAAACTCATTACAATCTTGCAAATACATATATGCGAATTGGGGATATTGACCAAGCAGTACATGAATATAAAAATGCACTTAAAATTGACCCATACTTCTATCTCTCATATGCAAGACTCTATGATATCTATAAGGCACAGAGTGATGCTAAGGGGATTGAAGAAATTGAGCTAACTCTTGAACAGCTCGGTCAAAAAAATCCAGAATTTAAAACACTATTAGAAACTCTTAAAGGCTCAAAATAATTTCTCTCTAGACTTCATAGAGAAAGATCTTTCCATCTGCATTTTCAGCAATCTTTTTAAAATAAGGTAGTGGATACATGTAAGTCACGACTCGAGACTTGGGCCTTAATTCCTTCTTCAACTTTTTTTCTAATCGAGCAAGCGTCTTTGGCACAAGATACATAACAACAACTGATGCACCCTTTACATCTTCATCAAAGAGATTCCCTCTTTTTATCATGACCTTCCCACTCACGCTACCTAATGCAACGCGTAATTTGGCAAACAGAACTCTTGCAAGATCTATCTCCACACCTACACCGCGAGCTCCCTTTCGAGCACTCTCCAAAAGCAGAGACCCATCTCCACAGCCAAGATCATAGACAACATCTTTTGAGGTAATTTTTGCAAGAATAACTATTTCTCGCGCAGTCTTTCCATTTGTCCTCCACCAAGGAGACCATGGACTATCAGGAGGCCAAATCATAGAAAGTAAAACAAGGAGTAAAAGAATCGTGATAAAAAATAGAAGAATTCCCAGCAACATTATCTGAGTATACCCTAGAATATCTTTTTGAAGTAGTTGCTATAATTTGGCAAGAATTGCAGTCGCAACTTCATCAGCGCGATTATTGCCAACATCATCAGCATGTCCACGAACTTTTATGTACTCCACCGAGAGATTATTCTCCGTGACAACGTTGTGAATCATCTGAAAAATGTCCCTATTCTCCTTAACTTTGTCTGGGTGCTTTGATACTCCATGAATTGTAATCTGACTATCAGTATGTATTTGGACACTCCGATGACCTTTACTTGCCGCCCAAAGTAGAGCGTTATAGATTGCAAGACCCTCCCCCCTATTGTTGGTCTGCTTCTCACCTTCGACAAGACCTGCCATTTCATATTCGCCTACGACAAAGCCCCATGATGCCCTCGCCTGCGGAGTTCCATTATTGGTACATGCACCATCAGTCCAGATCTGAACTGTTGGATCATCCTGTTTAAGTATTGTTGACCTAGAAAAAAGGTCTTGAGTATTATTTAGAACTTTAAATGCATCGTCATGATAGATTCGCTTGCAAGTTGGACAAGAATAATACGCAGTGTAATAGAATGACTTTGTTGACCTGGCTGAAGAATTCTTGGTTGGCTTTTTTACAAGCGCAGTGTTGTCGACTTTACAATATTTAGTATCCATTATTTTTCTAACTCTAAACTAAAGAGGCGATATTGGCAAGCATAAATGTGGTCATGCTACAATTCAGGTCATGAATATACTCACTCTTTATAAGCCGCGAGGCATGACACCACTTCAAGCAGTTAATCATCTAAAAGTTCTTCGCCCAGAGCTTAAAGATGAAAAGATAAGCTATGCTGGCAGACTGGATCCGATGGCGCAAGGACTTTTGATACTTCTCATTGGTGATGAAAATAAAAAAAGGCATGAATTTGAGGACCTTGATAAAACATATGAGTTCACAATTCTTTTCGGAGCTGAGACTGATACGTATGATGTTCTGGGGAGGATCACTGGGGTTAAAAAGATTCCGGATAACGTTGAGCAAAAATTAAAAGATATCCTTCCTAACTTTACTGGTAAGAGAATTCAAGAATACCCACCATATTCATCCCAAACAATTGATGGAAAGCCGATGTATTTTTTAGCTCGCAACAATCTCCTTGCTGGAAAACTTATCCCGACAAAAGAAATTGAAATTAAAGAGCTCACATTTTTATCCAATGAGACTCTTCCAGCTAGTGAGCTGATAGGAAAAATTATTCGAGACATAAGTCTCGTTCAGGGAGACTTTAGACAAGATGTGATTACAAAAGACTGGGAAGTTATTCTCAAGAACTCAGCTCGCGAGAATTTTACCCTCGTTTCACTTCGGGCAACTGCTACCAGTGGCACTTATATCCGCTCATTGGCCCACGAAATCGGAAGAGCCCTCTCCACATCTGCTCTTGCATATAGTATTATTAGAACAAGAGTTGGAGATCAGACAATCAATAAAGCTCTCAGACTTACTCTATGAATCAACCGGAAAGACTTTACGGAAATGCAATTTGGACAAACCATGCAATGGAGCGACTCAATCAAAGAGGTCTCTCTCAGAATCTCGCATGGCAAGCATTTAATAGCCCTGACAAATCATTTGCTGGAAAAGAATCAGGCACAACCGAGTCTCAGAAAAGATTTGGAGAATCACTTGTAACAATCATCTCTAAAAGAAATGATAAGGGAGAATGGCTCATTCTTTCTTGCTGGATAGATCCTCCACTTCCTGGAACTATAGATTATTATAAAAAAGAGGACTATAAAAAATTTCAAAAAGCAGGATTCTGGGGAAAGGTATTTTTATCTCTCAAAAAACAGTTATTTGGCTAGTCTTGCAACAGAAAGCGCACTTGCCCACCAAGAGAGATCACCAAAAAGTTTGGCAATCTTCTTAGAATTTGCAGGCACAATCATCTCGCCTTCTTCATTAAATATCTGCTCTCCAGAATAGATTCCAAGCGAGATGGCCTCCCGTACCGATACCATCTGCAATTCTGCGACGACTTGCCTTAGCTGCTCGATTGCACGAGCACCATTGGCACTTGCTCCATAACTGATGAATGCAACTGCCTTCCTGTTCCATTCGTGATAAATAACATCTAGCGCACTTTTAAGCACAGCTGGATAGCCATGATTATACTCTGGAGTTATTATCACGAACGCATCAGCTTCACCAATTTTTTCAGCCCATCTTTGTGAGACTGGAGATTCATAAGGAGCTTTCAACATAGAAGCTGGGGTAGCGTTATCATAGTATGGCAACTCATACTCACGAAGGTCTAAGAGTTCTGCTTCAAAAACCTCAGAATTTGAGAGCTCTTTCATTGTCCATGTAGCGACATTTTCACCAAAGCGCCCTTCTCGGGTACTACCCAGGATAACTTTAAGTTTTAATTTCTTCATATTTATGCCGATTAGATCGGTATTGACACAATATCACCCATACTTTAATATGTAAAGTAGTTACAAATAATGAAGTATGAATGAAATCGAACGTAATTGCGGAATGGCCCACACCATGAAGATTATCGGTAGCAAATGGACGATGATGATCCTCTACAACCTTTGCACCGGAACAAAAAGATTTGGAGAGCTGCAAAGAGTTCTTGATGGGATTAGTCCCAAGACACTTGCAGAGCGCCTTAAACAGCTTGAAGAGGATGGAATCGTCAATAAAAAAGTCTACGCCCAAGTACCATTAAAGGTAGAGTACTCCTTGACTGAAAAAGGTGTTTCACTGAAAAAAATTATTAACCAACTAGACGCATGGGGAGCGGATAATACTACTCTGTAGAAATACCCTTTAGGCCTTCATGGCAAGATCAAGTCTGCGAGCAACTTCATCCCAATTTACAATATTCCACCATGCCTCAATATAATCAGGCCTCTTGTTGTAGTACTGCAGATAATATGCATGCTCCCAGACATCAAGCCCCAGAAGGGGAGTGAGTCCGATTTGGAGAGGTGAGTCCTGGTTGGGAGTTGAAGTGAGTGAAACTTCTCCGTCTTTAAAGACTAACCACTGCCAACCACTGCCAAAAACCTTTGTTGCGCCTTCTGAGAACTGCTTTTTGAAGTCTTCTGTGTTTCCAAAACTATGTGCGATTTTGTCCTTTAAAGTGCCTTGTGGGGATTGGTCGCTCTTTGGCGCCATCATCTCCCAGAACATGCTGTGATTGTAGTGACCTCCTCCGTTATTGCGCACAACCTTTTTAATGTCTTCTGGTAGGGAATCAAGGGACGTGATAATTTCTTCGATAGACTTCTCTTGCCATTCTGGGTATTTCTCCAGCGCTGCATTGAGATTCTTCACGTATGTCGCATGATGCACAGAATGATGGAGTCTTTGGATATCTGTACTAATATATGGCGCGAGCGCGTCATATTCGTATGGCAACTCTGGAAGTGTGAACATACTCCCAACTATAGATCAGGTCAGATGCTCAGTCAAGTGAAAATTGCCACTTATTACGCATCTCTTAAAAAGACATTACTTAATTATTTCTGGTAGAATGAGTAAATGTTCGGAGATCTAGCAGTCTTGGCTGCCACTTCCCTCTTTACAGTAGGCACGTATGCCTATTCTCTTGCCGTCCCTCTAAAAATCGTGAGCCCACTCCCCGTTAGCAAACCTTCCCCTACACCTACCTACACCCCAACACCAACTCCTACCAATACACCCACACCAACGATGACTCCTACACCTACCCCAACTGAGATCCCCACCCCTACACCTACCCCTCTCCCTGTCCTAGCACCAGCAGATATCGATGGGCTCTTTACTCGATTCTCTCAGGAATATAGTGTGGATCAGGAGCAACTTAAAAAGATCGCACGATGTGAGGCGGGATTTAATAGTAATGCAGAAAATGGCGATTATGTCGGGATGTTCCA
>JAGOPV010000023.1 GCA_017991775.1 Candidatus Levyibacteriota bacterium
CTCGACAAGGAGCTGAAAGGCTCCATTGATGCTCGGGGGCACATCAAGGACGTGATTACCCGAGATCGACTCAAGGAAATCCGACATAATATCGGAATTCTTACAACGGACTGCAACAGGTTGATTTCAAGAGCTCGAAAGAGTTCTAGCGAACAGCACATTTCCCAGTCGGCGTAGCCGACAAAGCACCGTAAGGTCGAAAGATCTTCAAGAAGCATTCCTCACTACATCAGCGTAGTCGACCAGATGCACCTTGGGGTCTCTTACCAGACCCCAAGGTGCTTTTTTCACGCCCACCTACAATTCTTCATATAGCGATGCGAGCAGGCAAATCCCAACTAACTCCTCATTCCTAGTAACTAACTCCTAATTTGTGGTACTATAAGCCCGCCTTTTCAGGCATGCGTCACATTTGTAACGCATTTTCTTATTCGCACATTGAAAGGCATTCAGCATGTCACAATTGACATCAAATGTTCCATGGATCATCGGTGATCTCGAAAGCTGCGGTGCACTTAGGCGAGGACATTTTCGTCTAACATCTGGTGGACATACCGGCACCTATCTGGAAGTTCATCACCTTCTACAGGCCCCAGTTCTTCACGATATCTTGTGCCGTAAGCTCGCTCAAATTATCAGAAGGGAGCGAGTCAACATCATTCTCGCGCCACCTATGGGTGGGATTCCAATCGCAGTGCTCGTCGCCAACAAGCTTGGAATGCCGGTTGGCTGGGCAGAGAAAACAGCAGATGGTGGGCTCACACTTCCTGATGTTTTCAAGCAGGCCGTTAACGGTGGCACTGTGGTCATCATCGATGACTGGATCACGACTGGCGGCTCAATTAATGAGGTCAAAAACCTTGTTCAAGCAGCTGATGGCGAGGTAGTGCAGGTAGCTGCCTTGATCAACAAAAGCCCGTCGACTGTGACCTCAGTCACATTCGGAGCACCGCTTGTCACTTTGGAGAACTTTCCTGTCACAACATGGAGTGAGGCGGATTGTCCACTCTGCGCAGAGGAAAAAATCCCAATTGACCCTAACTATGGGCATGGGATGTAACCCTTCATCAAGAAATCATTTTCGAGGGGTCCCGCTTAGCGGGATCCCTCACCTTACTTTTGCTCTGGGGGAGTGATACCAAGACTCGTTAACGAATAATTTAGAAAATTCCTCATCTCTTCACGTCTATTCTCACTATTAAGAAGGATCGCGATGATCTTATGATCTTTATACTCAAGATATGTCACAAGACACATCCCAGCTTCAGGTGTATAGCCAGTTTTAACTCCCTTCACTCCTGGATAAGTAGTCAACAAGTTAGTCTCATTATAAAGATGGTAATACTGATGTGTCGGGGTTGCTGAGATCTCGTGCTCGTATGTACTCACAATTTTTTTCAAAAGTGGAAAGTTCTCAAGCGCATAGCGAGCTATAACCAATAGATCATAAGCAGTTGTGTACTGAACTCCATCTCCTTGCAGACCTGATGGATTAGTAAAATTAGTATCTGTGAGCCCTAATGCTTTTGCCTTGTTATTCATCGCCTCTACAAATTTTTCTCTACCATATATATAGTTATTAGCCAGCACCTCAGCAGCATCATTTCCTGATGGCAGCATCAGACCATATAAAAGTTCTTCAAGTGTCAACTTCTCACCTGCCAGAAGTCCCATGCTATCCTCACCAACAAGATCAGATCCTCTCACAAGATACCTATCATCTGGTCGTGGATTCTCAATCGCAATGATGGCTGTCATGATCTTTGTGAGTGAGGCCATCGGCAAACGCTTTTTAGCATAATGCTCATAAAGTGACTTCTTCTCTGTCAGATCATAGATTAAGACAGACTTGGCAGTGTGCGTAGGAGGCTCATCGGGAGAAGCTGACGAAGACAAGAAAGGTATCCAGAAATCCAGCAGCTTAATCTGGGAGTTTTGTGGAATCGTCAAGAATGATGGGATAGGGGACTCGAACAGACTTGCCTCAGATTTATCTGGAACAAACACCCAGTAGGAGAGAACGCCGAGAGAGGTAATAAGAACTATGATTAAGAAATATTGAATGAGGTGTTTCACGTTCCCGTATTTTAACATCTGATACAATAGCCTAGCCATGAAAACAACTTTCTCAGTTCTTTCCCTGAACATGTTCGGCGCTCCATTTCACCCTAAAAGAGTAGTGCGTTCATTCATGAGAAATAATGTTCGCAAAAGATTTGATCTCATTGCGGAAGAATTATTGCGACTAAGTCCAGACATTGTCACACTCCAGGAAGTCTATCTTTTTCATACATTTAGACATCTTAAGAAACTCTTAAGAGATTATCCATACGTTGGGTATCAAAGAATGTTCTTTGGACCAAGAGGTGGAATTGTGATCTTTTCGAAAATTCCTCTTGAAAAAACAGAATACATTGATTTTAAAGACAGAGGACAATACACCAATAAAGCCATTACTGGCCAACTAACACGTAAAGGTGTTCTTCTGACTAAGATCAAAGATCTACCACTCTGGATTCTCACAACCCATCTCATTCAAAACTCAGATTATCCTTGGATAGAGAATATCTGGAATGAGCAAAATAAATTTAGCGGTTTGATCCAATCGCAATTAGACCAAACTGCCAGCATTGTTCAGACATTGACTAAGACCGATATGAATGTGATCATAACTGGCGATTTTAACATTCCAAAGCGGACCAATTTCTATCGTCATTTCATAAAAGATGCGGGCGTGATCGACACTTTTGCTAAATTCAATCAACCGACATACCACAAAGCATTCATTCCTGAGACTGCACAGGCTGAGAGACTCGATTATATTTTCTACAACTCTAAAGGTGGTGTGCTTAAGTCCTCAGAACAGAAACACATTCTTGAAAATCCAGTCGTTGTCAAAACCGAAGAGATATATCTCTCAGATCATGTCGGCTTGATGACCACCTTCACGATTGAAAACTAATTCCCTAAATTCTGTATAATTAATGCATGGAACTTTCCCATGCAGTATTGCTCTCAGTTGTTGAAGGACTCACTGAATTTCTTCCAGTCTCATCAACCGGTCACATGATCCTTGTCTCACACCTACTTGGTATTAGTAGCAATGAGTTCGTCAAGAACTTTGAAATCATCATCCAGCTTGGCGCGATACTAGCAGTAGTCTTTCTCTATTGGAGAAAACTTCTTGAGCGAAAAGACCTCTGGCTAAAACTTCTTGCGGGATTTATACCAACTGCAATCATCGGCAAATTCTTCTATCCACTCGTTAAAGATGTCCTACTTGAAAATCCGATGATTACACTGCTGTCTCTCTTCATTGGAGGAATTGTCCTTATCCTTATTGAGAAGATGCAGCAAAGAACAGATGGTTTTGAAAAGGTAGAAGATGTTACTTATAAACAAGCGATTATGATTGGTCTCTTCCAGTCGATAGCTATTATTCCGGGAGTGTCCCGAGCTGCAGCAACAATTGTAGGCGGACTTCTTCTTGGTGGACAACGAAAAGCTGCCGTTGAGTTCTCGTTTCTTCTAGCAGTACCAACAGTTCTCGCTGCTACGCTTTATGACCTATATAAGTCAGATATCAGCACATCTCAATCCGAGTTGCTCGTGCTTGGGGTAGGGATGGTGATCTCATTTATCGTTGCGATTCTCTCCATTCGCTTCCTTTTGCGCATTCTTCAAACCCACACTTTTGTCTCATTTGGTATCTATAGAATACTTCTTGCACTCATATACTTCCTTCTCGTTGTGAAGATATAGTTAGTATATAAAAGTATTTGACAATTAGCCTCATTCATACTATAATCACTAAATACTACGTTTAAAGGACCCTGCCTCATCCTCTAATCTCTGCCTGTAGTTCATTATTATATGAACAAGAATATCTCACGTGTTAGAAATTTTTCTATTAAAGAAAAACTTTCTCAAATTACCGCTAGTAAGCGCTACAAGAAGACTACTTCTGCTATTCAAAAAAGACCTTTTACTAGTTTTTTCATAACTCTTGGCCTATTTCTTCTTATTCTTATCCTCGGCTCTGTCATCAACGGACTTTCTCAAAAAGATGTCAAAGCTCCAACAATTGTAAAGAGTGTTGCAACCTACGGAATTGGTAAGACTCCGACAGTGACTCTTTCAGCACAAGTTGAGAGCAAGGGTGTTATCAAAATCGTAGCTCAATCAGGCGGAATTGTTCAGGCTGTGAATGTAGTTGATGGACAAAATGTTCGACAAGGCCAAACACTCGTGTCGCTTTCATCTAACTATCAGGGAGGTAGCGCGCCAGCACTTCAAGCACAACTCGCAGGTGCACAACTTCGAAATATCAAAGAGACATACGATACACAGAAAGATCTTATTAATAAGCAGAGAAGCATCGCAACCGCATCTGCCGAGAACACCAATCAACTCAGAGATATCTCTAGCAAATCAATTGGTGAGACAAAAGATCTACTCTCACTCAATGAGAGTCTTTTATCAAGTCTTAACGATCAGATCACTCAACTTGAACAATCAGACCCAACTAATACAAACTTACCTACACTGAGATCTCAAAAAGCACAGCTTCAATCTGGAGTAAATCAATTAAGAAGTGGAGTGCGTAACCTAGAATACAGTACCAATACAGACAATCCTCCAACAACTCTTTCCAATCTTTCCAAAGATATCACTCTGAAACAGCTTGATCTTCAAGAAAAAGCTCTTAATCTTAATAAAGAGGTAAGTAAAATTCAGTACAACTTAGCTCTGATACAGGAAGGCAATATGCGACCTGCAGCTCCATTTGCCGGAGTTGTTGAAAGAGTCTATGTCCAAGTCGGTCAAGATGTCTCAGCTGGAGATGTCATCGCAACACTTTCAAATACAACAGTAAATGCAACTGCAGTACTTAGAGCTCCAAGAGAAATCGCACAGTCTATCTCAAGAATTGAGGCAAGCATATTCCAAATCAATGGTAAAAAAATAGCTGTAACTCCATCATATGTTTCGTCAGTTGCAACAGATGGCCAACTCTATTCCATCATATATAGTCTCCCAGAAGAGATAGCAAAGACGATTACTGATCAGCAATATCTTCAGGTTGAAGTACCAGTAGGATATGCAAGTACAAATAGTGTTGTGCCATTTGTCCCAATCGACACTGTTTATGAATCTCAAAATGAAGCGACTGTCTACCTTGTAGAAAAGGGAAAAGCAGTTGCTAGAAAAGTAACTGTAGGTCAGCTCTATGGACAGTATGTTGAAGTAACTGCAGGCCTCAAAAATGGTGACCAAGTCATTGTCGACCGCAACGTCGTTGCTGGCGATAGAGTTGAAGTAAAAAATTAAATATAGTACCAAGAACAATGTCTAATGACTAAAGTCCAATGACAAACCAACATGAAAGAAACATCTTACCTTCATCACCTCAAGTTTCCTGATAGACTTAAGAACTCTTTTATTGCAAGTTACCTTTCAAATCCACGCCTACTTATCCTTCTCTTAATCGCAATCATTGGACTTGGTGGTGCTAGCTTTGCAAGTCTCCCACGTAGATTATCTCCTGAAATCAAGATCCCGCTTGTCATCATTAGCACAGTTCTCCCGGGAGCCAACCCACAAGATGTTGAAAGCCTTGTTACAATCCCGATTGAAGATGGCGTTAATGGTATTCAGAATTTAAGCAAGATTACCTCGACATCAAGTGAAAATGTCTCAGTGTCTCAGCTTGAGTTTGAATCTGGTGTGGATCCAGATAAAGCAAGAGCCGATGTTCAAGCACAGATTGACCAAGTAGAACTCCCAGATGATGCAATCGCACCTAATGTACAGACGATTGATTTTGAAAATCAACCAGTGTGGACATTCTCGCTCATTGGAAAAGGGGACGTTGCAAGTCTAAATCGGTTCTCAAAACTCCTCAAGTCAGATCTTGAAGCACTTTCATCAATTGACAACGTAACTACAGGAGGACTTGAAGATCGAGAGATCAGTGTCGCAATGGATCAAGCTAAAATGCAGACTTATGGGCTCAGTCCAATTCAACTCTCAAGTCTTGTAAAGTCAGCACTGAATTCTTTTCCAGCAGGACAGGTCACCACCAATTCATCAGTATTTTCTCTCAGTGTTGATCCAACCGTAACGTCAATTGATGATGTTCGAAATCTCCAAGTCAAAGTAGGGAATACATCAGTGCCGTTATATTCGATTGCAACGGTCATCGAAAAATCTAAGCCAAATCAGTTCCCATCATTCTTTGCAACAAAAGAACGTAGCGCTGAAAGATCTATCACATTTAGCGTTTACAAAACGAGAACTGCTGACATTAACAAAGCCTCCAAAGAGGTGGAGAAAAAGACTGAAGAAGAACTTGCAAAGTATGATGGTCAATTCACCATCTCATCTATTTCGAATGCAGGAAAGGATATCGACGAACAGTTTAGCCACCTAATACGAGACTTTATGTTCACGATTATCCTTGTCTTTATTGTTCTCTTTGTCTTCCTAGGCGCGAGACAAGCGGTCGTCTCACTCTTTGCTGTCCCACTTACATTCCTTATCAGTTTTGCTGTCATGGGAAGTAGTGGAATTTCACTTAACTTCTTATCCATGTTCTCTCTTCTTTTGTCTCTCGGGCTTTTAGTAGATGATACGATCGTCGTGATCTCTGCCATGAGCTCATATTATAGAAGTGGCAAATTTACACCACTTGAGACAGGTCTTCTCGTCTGGCGAGACTTTATCGTTGCAATTCTGACAACAACTCTTACAACAGTCTTTGCATTCTTACCATTACTTATTTCTACTGGAATTATCGGAGAATACATCAAGTCAATTCCAATCGTAGTATCAAGTACACTTATCGCATCATTTGGCGTTGCGATGCTTATCACGCTTCCATTGATGATCTTTCTTCTCAAGCCAGGACTCCCAAAAAGAATTGCAATATTCTTAAAGATCGTTCTTGTCGTAGTACTTCTTGGAATTTTTATCTCGATACTTCCAAAAGGTCCACTTATGTTCTTAGGACTTATTGCTGGCGCTGCATTCTTATTTGTAACTGTACAAGCAAGACGCCGATTAGTTGAAAAGGGTGGTGTCTATATCGCCCAGCAAAAGAAACAGCATGAGACTGTTCGCAAGGCGCCTTATTACATCGAAAACGGCTTGATCAGTTTTGACAAAATTAGTAATGGTTACAAAAAAATAATTCTTAAGATCTTAAATTCTAAAGAGAATAGGAGAAAAGCCATCCTTATGGTAGTTCTTTTCTCGATCTTCTCATACTTACTTGTGCCATTCGGCTTTGTTAAAAATGAGTTCTTTCCTCAAAGTGATGCAGAATCAATTGGGGTAAATCTAGAGCTTCCATCAGGTACCAATGCAACAGTCTCTGAAAAATATGCTCGTGAATTCATTGAGAAATTCAGAAAAATGGATGATGTATCGTACGTCACAGCAGACATCGGCCAGGCATCTGGTGGTGGATTTGGTGGTGCTTCAGCAAGCACCAGCAATGCTGTCTCATTCTCTTTAGTTCTTGATGAAGATAGATCTAAGACCTCAATAGATATCGCACAAGATATTCGTGAAGAGTATGCTTCATTCCCAAGTGGCAAGGTCACAATCTCTGAGGGTACATCAGGTCCACCAGCCGGCGCAGATCTTCAGATCAATCTCTTTGGCGATGATCTCTCTGTGCTTGATCTGCAAGCAGATAAAATAATTGCGTATCTTCAGACTCAAAAGGGAACCACTGACGTCAGTAAGTCCATCAAACCAGGTACAAGTAAAATAGTCTTTGTCCCTGATCAAGCGATTATGAGTCAGTACGGTGTATCAAATGAACAAGTTGGACTTTCACTTCGCACATTTGCAACTGGCTTTACGCTAGATACTGCAAAACTTGATACAGGTGACATCACCAATACTGAGAAACAGGACATCACGCTTCGTATGAGCTCCGGTCTACAAAATATCCAGGACCTTTCATCTGTCACAATCGCCACAGCTCGAGGCAGCATCCCTCTAAGTAGCCTTGGTAAACTAGAACTTAGACCCAATCCAACTCTTATCACACGTGAGGACGGGGAGAGAACAATCTCTGTTACAGCTGGGGTGCAAAAGGGCTTTACTACTACCACTCTTAATACAGATCTTGAGAGGTTCGCCCAAAATAATCTCAAACTCCCTGATGGTTATACCTGGAAAACAGGCGGAGTTAATGAAGAAAATCAAAAGTCAGTCAATTCTATTCTTCAAGCCATGCTTATCTCCTTCCTGCTCATTATCGTGACGATGGTAATTCAGTTCGGATCATTTAGAAAAGCTGTTATCGTGATGCTAGTGATCCCACTTTCAATCTCTGGGGTATTTATCATCTTCTCACTCACCCAAACTCCACTTTCATTCCCTGCACTTATCGGAGTCTTAGCGCTCTTTGGAATTGTGGTAAAAAACTCAATCCTAATTATTGATAAGATCTCTGCCAATGAAAAAATCGGCATGGACTTTATTGATGGCATCGTCGACGGTGCATCAAGTAGACTTGAGCCGATCGCACTCACATCACTAGCAGCGATCATGGGACTCATACCTATCACTATCTCTGATCCACTTTGGAGAGGTCTCGGTGGTGCGATCATTGCTGGACTTACTTTCTCTGGGACAATCATGCTCTTCTTTATTCCAGTCGTGTATTATGCCTGGTTCTCCTCAGGGCTAAGTAAGAAACGTGCAAAAAAATCGTAAATTTTTAGCGTTTTTTTGACATAGTTTGATTATTTTGATCCTCATTGACTCACCCCAGATCATCCGCTACTATGATTTTTAGGTAAAACAAATGCTGACCGACAGCGGAAGCAAAATGTCACGGACTAATCTTTCATCCTGACATATCAGGCAAACAATCCAAGAAGTGCAGACAAATTAAAGGAACCTTTATGATAACTACCTGCCCGGTATTATTTTTTA
>JAGOPV010000001.1 GCA_017991775.1 Candidatus Levyibacteriota bacterium
GTGGAAAATTGGACCCATCCAGCCAGCATCGCGACGAGCAAGGTAGTCATTAACAGTGACGAGGTGAACCCCTTTACCAGTAAGACTATTCAGATAGAGCGCAGGGACAGCAGACATGGTCTTTCCTTCACCGGTCTTTTGCTCTGCGATATTGCCAACTGAAAGAACGATAGCAGCCATCAACTGAACGTCGTAATGACGAAGGCCTAGAGTTCTGCTAGCAGCTTCTCGAACTAAAGCAAATGCCTCTGGCAATATGTCGTCAATAGGGGTCCCCTCTGCAACTTTTTTCTTGAGTTTTTCAGTTCTCTTAGGAAAATCCTCGTCTTTTAACTTTTCGATCTGGGGCGCAAATGAGTTAACTTTATCGACAATACTCTGGAGCTTTGATATTTCGCGGTCACTTGTGTCGAAGAACTTTCCAAGAAGGGGTAACATAGAAGCATTATTCTAGCATAGATTAGCCTTATTTGCTACAAAATATTCTAGCCAAAATACTTATTTTCGAGGAGATATTCGATCCTTGCCAATATACTTTCGCAACACTTCTGGAATGATCACTGAGCCATCTTCTTGCTGATAATTCTCAAGAATTGCGACGATAGGGCGATTCATGGAAAAGGCAGTACCATTGAGAACTGAGAGATATTTTCGCTCTCCATTGTCGTTATAGCGCATATTGAGTCTTCTCGATTGAAAGTCAGTCACTGTTGAGGTAGAAGTAACTTCCCGATACTTTTTTTGAGATGGGACCCATGCTTCGATATCATATTTTCGTGCTGCGTTAAATCCAAGATCACCAGTACAAATTCCAACAACCTGGTATGGAATATCGAGCATCTGAAAAAACTTCTCTTCTAAGCTCAGCATGTACTCATGTTCTCGATCATCATCCCCTTCTTCCACAAATGAGACCATCTCAACTTTATTAAATTGATGAACTCTGAAAATACCTTTTGTATCTTTACCATAGCTCCCTGCTTCTCGCCTAAAGCATGTTGAATAACTAACATATCTTCGTGGAAGATCACTTTTCTCAAGTACATCATTCATATGAAGTGGAACGACTGATTGCTCAGATGTACCAACAAGATAGAGGCCATCTTTATCCAACGTAAAGATATTTTCTGCTTCGCCCATTGCTGTATAGCCAAGTCCTTCCATCACACTATTTTTAATAAGAACAGGTGGGAGGACTGGTACAAATCCCTCTTTCATTAATGTCTCAAATGCCAACTGCTTTAAGGCAAATTCCAAAAGAACTCCCTCATTTTTAAGATAGGTAAATCGTGCACCGGAGACTTCTGCTGCTTTTTCAGTATCAAGAATATCAAGTGACTGACCAAGCTCCAGATGATCTTTTGGGGTGAAGGCAAAATCTGTAGGAACGCCAACAGTTCGCAAGACCTCATTTTCTGTATCGTCTTTACCTATTTTTACATCAGGTTTTGAAGGATTAGGGATCTTTAATAATTCAGCATCTAACTCTTCCTTAAGTGCCTTAACTGCTGCTTCAACTTTTTCGACTTTTTCTTTTATCTCGCGACCCTTTGAGATCTGTTCTTCAGTTGGAGCACCATGAATATCTTTTGTAGAGGCATTACGTTCTTCTTGAAGTGTTTGCAGCTCAAGTGCTAACTCTTTATGTCGCTGATCAATTTTGAGAATATGCTCAGCATTTATGACAACGCCTTTTGCTAGAGATGCTGCCTGAATCACCTCTGGATTTGCTCTGAGAATCTTTATATCTATCATACTTTGTGTGACAGTAACCAGTAATCTGCAAACAGAAAATGCTGATTGCTTGTTGCTGCGTACTGATGTACTTGCAATGGATTATATCGCGTTAAGAGACTGGGGTCAATTTGAGGAAATTATTTCTTTGCTGGAGATTTAGAAGCTGCTTTCTTAATAGCTTTCTTTGAAGTCTTTTTAACTGCTGTTTTCTTAACACCTTTTCCTGAAGCAGCTTTTACACCAACACCAGATGCCAATGCTTTCGCAACTGCAGATTTAAGTCTTGCAGCCTTATTGTCATGCATAACGTAGACTTTTGCTGCCTTATCAATTGCTTTGTATGCAGCATTAAGGTTGTCCTGTGATGGCTCTTCCTTAGCTTTTTTAATAAGAGCTTTGTAAAGAACTTTCACTGTTTTGTTAGCAGCCTGACGTTTTGCGTCCTGTTTTAACTTTTTCTTTGCGTGTTTGAGTAGTGGCATAGAGGTATTTTACCATGTTATACTTGAATTCGCAACCTAAATCTATGACAGACATATTCAAAAAGGGTCTTGAAGTTCTCCTAAAAAGACAGACAAATATTCTCTCAGCCGCCTACATCATTATGGCGACTATTATATTTTCTCAACTCCTCGGACTCTTTCGTAATCGCCTGCTCGTCTCTATCTTTGGAGCATCCAGCACTCTTGGTGTCTACAATTATTCATCAATCCTCCCAGATACTATCTTTCAACTAGTCATAGCTGCTGCATTCTCATCTGCATTTATCCCTGTTTTTTCAGATTATCTTACCTCAGACAGAGAAAAAGATGGACACAAAATGGCATCAACTCTTTTAGCACTTGGACTTGGGGTCTTTAGTATACTATCTATAATACTCGCAGTATTCGCTCCTTATTTCCTA
Organism: Candidatus Levyibacteriota bacterium; assembly: GCA_017991775.1. Classification (GTDB taxonomy): domain Bacteria; phylum Patescibacteriota; class Microgenomatia; order Levybacterales; family UBA12049; genus JACROF01. The sequence goes on from JAGOPV010000001.1 coordinate 2,642, forward strand.
CAACTTTTTAATCTTGGCAGCAACTTCTCTCCAGAACAAATGGTGCTTATGGTCAACCTTATGCGCCTCTTGGTCGTTGGACAATTACTTTTTATCTTAGGAACTTTTTTTACTGCGCTTTTGCAATCATACAACCATTTCTTTCTCCCAGGACTCGCAGCTGCACTTTATAATCTGGGAATAATACTAGGTATCGTCTTTCTTCACCCATATTTTGGCATCTACTCAGCAGCACTCGGATCGATCATAGGAGCCATCATCTACATTCTCTCCCAGATTCCACTCGCCAGAAAGGTCGGCTTTCGCTTTACCCCATCACAGCTCCTCTTTAGACATCCTGGCGTACAAAGAATTTTCTCGCTCATGTGGCCACGCACTCTTCAAGTCGCCGTACAGCAATTTGGCACGATAGCTCTTGCAGCAATCGTCGGGTTTATGTCAGATCCAGGACGTATGCACCTTCTTTTTGATTACGCAAAGATCTTGATGTTCGCCCCCGTATCACTTATAGGATACAGCATCGCTCAGGCTGCTTTCCCAGTTCTTTCTCGAGAAAAATCTAACCTCACAGAATTTAAACAAACATTTCTAGCCAGCATGAATCAAATGCTGTATCTCATCCTCCCGATTTCAGCACTTCTCCTTGTCTTACGCATCCCTATAGTGCGACTTGTCTATGGAGCAGATATGTTCGACTGGGAAGCGACCAAACTGACGGGCTACACTCTCGCATTTCTCTCCATCTCCATCTTTGCACAAGGGCTGATCGTTCTCTACTACCGAGCATTCTATGCACTCCACAATTCTAAAATTCCGCTTATAGCCAGCACTATTTCAACAGTGTTCCTTATGATTCTTGGATATATTCTCGTTGTTGTTAATCACATGGGGATCGCAAGTATTGCTTTTGCATTTACTCTCGCAAATATCCTTCAACTAAGTATTCTCTTCTTCCTTCTCGATAAAATTGTTGGTGGCTTTGACAAAAAAGATCTCACTATCTCAGGTCTTAAATTCGCAACAGCGACTATCCTCACAGGAATCGCCCTCTATGTACCACTTAAGATCCTTGATCAGCTCGTCTTTGATACAACACGAACTATTGGACTCATACTTTTAACAGGGATCTCAGGACTTGCGGGGCTTTTGATCTATCTCATCTTGACATGGATCCTAAGAATTAACGAGGCAAAGACATATATCATGCTCTGTAAACAAATTGGGAATTGGAGAGAGGTTCTTCACAAATCAGACGAGGTCATCGACCCCAACAGGACGAGTATCTAGGAATTAGGAATTAGGAATTAGGAATTAGGAATTAGGAATTAGGAATTAGGAATTAGGAATTAGGAATTAGGAATTAGATTATTTTGAAACTAGTTTCTATTTCCTAGCAACTAGGTCCTAAATTTAGTACATTCCATCCATGCCGCCTGGCATACCTGCAGCTGGCGCCGCTGGCTTTTCTTCTGGGATATCAGTTACCAATGCTTCGGTGGTCAAGATCATCGTTGCAACAGATACAGCATTCTGTACCGCAGATCGAACTACTTTCAATGGATCAATGATGCCTTCTTTAAGCATATCTACAGTCTGAGCTGTCTCAGCTGATTCGATTGTCATTACGTTAAATCCTTGCGCAGTACTTGAAGCTTCTCTCGCCTTTGCGATAAGCATTCCTGCGTCAAGTCCTGCATTTTCCATAAGCTTGATGAAAGGTGCCTCTAGTGCACTCTTTACGATCTCAAATCCAAAGATCTCATCTTTACTTGCCTTCGCTTTTTCAAGATCCTTTGTAGTCATCTTTGTAGCAACATCCAGAAGTGCGACTGAACCACCTGGGACGATACCTTCTTCAAGTGCAGCCTTTGTTGCAGCAACTGCATCGATAACACGCTCTTTGCGATCTTTCATCTCGACCTCTGTCGCAGCTCCTACATTGATGACTGCTACGCCACCTGATAACTTTGCAAGTCTCTCAGAAAGCTTCTCTTTGTCAAAATCTGATGTACTCTTGGCTACTGCTGCTTTGATCTGCTTCACGCGAGAATCAATTGTAGCTTTCACGCCTTTTCCACCAATAATTCTTGTACTATCTTTATCAGACCATACTTTGTCAGCTTTTCCACAGTCCTCAACTGTCACACTATCTAACTTTCGTCCAGTATCCTCAGAGATCACAGTTCCACCTGTAAGAACTGCGATATCTTCAAGCATCTCTTTTCGGCGATCTCCAAATCCAGGAGCCTTTACTACGAGCACATTGAATACTCCACGTAACTTGTTAAGAACTAGAGCTGCTAGCACTTCGCCCTCGACATCATCAGCGATAATGACAAGGTTCTTAGAGACTTTCATGAAGTTCTCAAGGAATGGAAGGATCTCTTGCAGAGATGAGATCTTTTTATCAGTGATCAGGATATGGGGAGTCTCGATTTCAGCTTCCATCTTCTCACTATTTGTTACAAAGTATGCAGATGCATAGCCCTTATCGAATTCCATACCATCTTTATACTCGATCTCAGTTGTAAGACTTCTACCTTCTTCAACAGTAACAACACCATTTTTACCAACTTGCTTTAATGCCTCTGCAATCAGTTTTCCAAGATCAGGATCTGCAGCAGAGATAGTTGCGACATTGGCGATATCTGCTTCTGTGATGTCTTTAGCCATTTTTCGTAGCTCCTCAACAACATGTGCTCCAGCTTTCTCAATACCTCTTCGCATTACCATTGGATTGGCACCAGCTGTGATCATCTTGATGCCTTCATTTACAATTGATTGTGTAAGGATAGTTGAAGTAGTAGTTCCGTCTCCTGCTACATCTGCAGTCTTTGAAGCAGCTTCTTTGACAAGCTGTGCTCCCATATTCTGAAATGGATCTTTAAGTTCGATTTCTTTTGCGACTGAGACACCATCATGGATAATACTTGGAGCTCCCCACTTTTTATCAAGTGCAACATTGCGTCCTTTTGGTCCAAGTGTTGTACCCACAGCGCGAGCTAGCTGGTTCACACCTTCTTGTAATGCCATTCGTGCTTCTGCACCGTATTTAATTTGCTTTGCCATATTTTATTTAGTTAATTAGTTATTAGCGTCTAGCGTACAGTTCATACCTATTTTCTAGACGCTAGGGCCTAGACGCTAGGCTATTCTACAATCGCCAATATATCTTTTTGCTCAACGATCATCCATTCTTCATTCTCAACCTTGATCTCCTGACCGCCCCACTTCTTATACATCACATTTTGTCCGACTTTAACTGTCATTGGAGTCACTTTGCCGTCTGGATGAACATGACCTGTTCCAATAGCCATAACTGTACCAACTTGTGGTTTTTCTTTTACGCTGTCTGGCAAGATGATGCCACTTGCTGTCTTTTTCTCAGCCTCGAGAGGTTTAATGAGAACATTGTCAAAAAGAGGTTGAATAGAATTTGTTGTCTTTGATTTGGTCGCCATAATAAGGTTTTTTGCAGCGAGTAATCACTCACTCACTATCTCTGCTAATTTATACAATATAGTCAAGATATTGTCAACCCCGATTCAATCTGGGGCGAGGCCTTTTTGAGACTCAACCATGCTTGACACCCCTTCAATTTTTCATATACGATAAGATTGGTGCAAAGCACTACAATCTATTATGTTCTCGCTTAAAAAAATTCTGCTCATCGGGGTCGTCGCTATACTCCTCATCACCATCCCTGTCACCATGTATGTCCTCCAGCAGCAGCAAGAGATCAGATCTCAAGCTCAAGCTGCTACCTCTCTTAGCTTTACTCCTCCTTCCACCACCGCCAATCCACTTCAAGTAAAACTAGATGATAGTGTCAGTCTAGATGTCATGGTCAATCCAAATGGCAATACAATCTCATTTGTAAGACTTGAAATTCAATACGATCCCACCAAACTCTCACCACCTGAAGATACAGCCACACTTTTTGTCCAAAATAAGACAGCTTTTCCTATCACCAATCAACCAGTTGTTAGTGATGCAGAAAATGGCAAGATCATAGTGTCAGTCTCAGTTGAGCCGCAAGCTACCAACAAACTCACAACGCTTACCAAGGTAGGTACTCTGCAATTTAAGGCAATTGAAAAGACTGAGACACCAACTCAAGTCGTCTATGGTATCCAAACACAGGTCCTGTCTGAGGGATCTGGCGATCAAGCAAGTGAGGATGTCCTTATGCCCTCAGGCAAAACTCCAGCGATCATCGCCATCGTAGATGGAGAGCCAACTCCAAGCGAGTCACCATCTCCGTCACCTAGCCTGACTCCTGAACCAACTGCTAGTCCAACTGCAACACTAACTCCAACTACAGCGGCAAATGTAGCACCAGCTTGTGTAGGACTTAGTGCAGATGTCACAACTGGTGCAGCTCCTCTGACAGTTAACTTTACAGCTACTGCTTCTGATACAGATGGCACGATCGAAAAAGTCACCTTCAACCTTGGCGAATCAACAGTCACATCAGTTACTGATGGACTTGGTCTCTCATCAGGCTCTGCAGCTCTTGCACACACATACACATCTGGTGGCACATTCACTGCAAAGGCAACAGCAACTGACAACGGTGGCGCAGACAGTATCGAGAGCTGCTCTCAGACTATCGTAGTCTCGGGTCCAACCGTTACTCCAGGCGCTGCTACTGTTGCACCAACTGCGACAGCTGGAGCTACCACTACTACTACAACAACTGATACAACAACTACAGTTATCGACACACCAACTCCAACAATTGCAAGTCCTGGACCAGGTGCTACTATCATCGGACTTGGAGCATTCTTCACAGTACTCAGCCTGATCGGAGCGATCATGTTCTTCGCCCTCTAATCCATTATTTAGGAGTTAGCTACTAGCAACTAGGAATCAGTTTTTGTCATCCTGAACTTGTTTCAGGATCTACCAACATAAATACAATTTTTGAGATTCTACTGAGGGTTAATTACATGCTACAACTAAGCAACCTTGAGGATTTTGTAGGTGATGTCACCAACTGGGGCATGGAAGATCACTGTTTGACCACTTTTGTTGCCAAGAAGTGCTCTGCCAAGCGGTGACTTGTGAGAGATAGCTCCATTGCTAGGATCTGATTCCTCACCACCTACAATTTTATACGTAACTTCATTTCCATCTGAGCTGATAGTTACTTCAGATCCGATCTCCACTATGCCTGTATCCGATGATTCTTTGATAACGCCGTACTTCAGAAGAAATTTGATCCTACGAAGTCTAGCATCGATCGCATTCACCTTTTGACGAGATGCCTGATAGTATCCATTTTCTTTGAGGTCGCCTAGCTCTCGAGATTTTTGTAGATGCCCTATCGCGTCAACGCGAGTAAAAAGCAATTCCTCTTGCTCTTTCTGAATCTTTTCAAATCCTTCTTTTGTAAATGGAACTGGTTCAATTTTTGTAACAATTCTTTTAATCATATTAACTTTCAATCAATGAGAAGAGAGCTTCTTGAGGAAGCACTACTTTTCCAGTTTGTATCATGCGTGATTTACCTTTCTTTTGCGCCTCCAAGAGCTTATCTTTTCTCGTCCTGTCTCCTCCATAGAGTTTTTGAAGGACGTCTTTTCTAAATGGCGGTATTTCTTCACGCGCCATGATCACGCCATCTACTACAGATTGAATGATCTGTCTGAATTGCTGACGTGGAAGAGCGTCTTTTAGCTTAGATGCTTTTTCTCTTGCAATATAATTTGCCTCATCTGTATAGACTAGCTCTGAGAGAACATCGATAGGACTATCATTAATACGAACTTCTAATTCCTTGACGTCTGCTGGTCGATAGTCAGTGAGCTCATAATCAATACTTCCGTACCCACTTGAGATAGATTTTATCTCGGCTGAAAGACCGCGAATGAACATCGTGTAAGGCATTTCATAACTTAGTGTCGCATATGACTCATGATATGAGACATCTAAAAGACTTCCTTTTCTCTTCTGACACACAGTCATAATCCCTCCGACATAATCTACTGGTGAGTAGATAGTTAGGAGCATATATGGCTCATTGATACTGTTCTCAGTCTTCTCATAAAGCACCTGAGGCATAGTGAGTAAAAGATCGAGATCGAACTCTTGCTGGAGACGTTGCTTGACGATTTCTGCATGGAGTAGACCCAAGAATCCAACTCTAAATCCACTCCCTAGATAGGCTGAGTACTCCTCAGAGAAGGTAAGTGCTGTATCATTGAGAGAAAGTTTGCCGAGGGAATCGCGAAGATGAGCGAACTGATCTGAAGTCTTGGGATAGACGCCAAAAAAGACCATCGGCTTTGGAGTGGTGTATCCTGGGAGTGCCTCTGCTGTGCTATTTTGCTCAATAATAGTATCTCCAACTCGCGCCTCACGAATATTTTTAATTCCAGAGATGATATAGCCGATCTCTCCAGTTCCAAGACTATCAGCTGAAGCAAGATATGGTGAGAAATATCCAACATCAGTCACATCTGTCTTGACGTCGCTTTGGAAAAGTCTGACTTTATCTCCTTTTTTGACTTTGCCATCAATCACTCTCACGTATGAGACAACGCCACGATATTCATCATATACAGCGTCAAAAATAAGCGCACGTAGATCTCCCTCTGTATCTCCCTCTGGTGGTGGGATTTTTTCAACAACCTTTTCAAGAAGTGTCGCAACATTTTCTCCAGTCTTGGCTGAGATGAAGATGATCTCATCTTTATGGAACTTAAAAGTCTCTGTAAGTTCTTTAACAACTGCCTCCGTCATCGCATTTGGGAGATCGATCTTATTGATAACAGGGATCATGACTAGGCCCTCTTTTTTAGCTGCAAAAAAGTGTGCAACTGTCTGGGCCTGGATGCCTTGAGTCGCATCCACCAGAAGTACTGCTCCTTCACAGGCTGCAAGAGTTCGTGAGACTTCATAGGAAAAGTCGACATGCCCAGGAGTGTCAATGAGATTGAGCTCATACTCTTGATCGTCTTGGATATATTTCATGCGAACTGGTGCGAGCTTAATGGTGATACCTCTTTCACGAGAAATAGGATTTTGATCTAAGAACTGCTCTTGGAGCTTATCTTTTGCGATAGTGTGCGTTATTTCAAGCAATCTATCTGACAGAGTAGACTTGCCATGATCGATATGCGCGATGATCGCAAAGTTGCGAATATGTGAAAGTTTCATATGGGAATTGTACCTGATTTAGCCTCAATGCGCAAAGAACTCACCTTGAATTTGCACAACGACTCCATTACAATCACTCTCATGAGTTCAATTCGTGAATTTGGAATTAGAGGCGGATATTCGACCCACACAATGGAACCATTCCTATCGACTCACAGAGTAACAGAGTATGGTTTTAGTGGCACATTCACTGAACATGAAGGTACTATTACAGGCAGCGTAAAAGATGTCTTAGGTGATGCATCTGTCTCGGGAACTATAACCAGAGAATCATTAGAATTTACCAAGATTTATCCTGATACTGACAGGTGCCCTATTGTTTATAATTACGGATTGCAGGGTGAAGTCTATAGAGGTAGATATAGTGGCGCTGACGTCGATAATGGCGATACATACTGTAGAATTCTTGAAGGAGCAACTCCAGCAGCACATCCAGGTGAGCTTACGGAAGATCAAAAACCAACCTTCGAAGAATTCAGGCTACCCTAATCTCAAAAATACCTTGTCAAATCAAAATAAATTGCTAGAATGGGAAAGCAATGAGAAAAGTTCAGGGAGGAATTTTTATAGGAATAGTCATCATCTTTGGAGTCCTGTTCTATGTCACTCAAGCAGGCTATCTCGGACTCAACAAAGAGATCTCATCTAAAGAAGCTATCTCCAAGATCCCAGATCAAATGAATTTTACACAACAACAGCAACAGGCCCAACAACAGCAAGCCGCTCAACAAGCACAGCAGCAGGCAGCACAATCAGTCATAACTAATGTCAGCGCACTTGACCAGTACAAAACAGCTTCTGCTACCGCAATTATCACTACTTCTAAAGGAGAGATAACGCTCCAACTATATGGCGATGTCGCACCATACACAGTTGCCAATTTCATTAAGAAAGCAAAGGACGGATTCTATAACGGTCTGACTTTTCATAGAGTTGAGGGCTGGGTGATCCAAGGTGGCGATCCTGTAGGTACCGGTACGGGTGGTGGTAATATCGCGGTTGAGTTCAATGATAAACCATTTGTGACGGGCTCACTTGGATCTGCCAGTCGTGGAGATGGAAAAGTACAAAACGATGCACAGTTCTTTATTACTAAAAGTGATTCTTCACATCTGAACGGAGCATATACGAACTTTGGCATAGTCACTGAGGGGATGGATGTTGTAAATAAAATAGCTATCGGAGACAAGATCACAGGAATCACTATTAAAAAGTGAATATCCTCCCCCCGCCAGTGTGGCAAAGGGGAGGTTGAAGAAAAAAAAGAGTCAAATGTTGAACGGATAGTAATCCAGAAGTGCTTCTGCTTCTGGAGGGAAATTCTCCGGCGCATCAGTCGCATGCGCGACGTTGATCGCGATCCCAGATAAGATCATCTCTTTCACGCCGAAGCGACCACGAATTGTGCTGGAATCATTTTCAGCTGGCCATTCGGCTCCGAGGAGCTCGCGCACTCGAAAGATCTCGTTTGGACCTCTCAAAATGTAGACCACCACCAGTCCCGACATCAGGTACTCAACCACGGCCGGAAAATTCGGCTTGTCGACGTGAGCCGCATATAGCGCCTCTATCCGAGTTCTGGTGAGCATCATCTCCTTCTCGATAACGACCTCAATGTCGCCAAGGCCATGAACCATCTCCATGATCTCCCTCTGATGAGCCTTCCCATCAGGCTGGAGCATGAAGATCCCCTGCTCCTGAGCTGCCATGCAAAATCTCCTCACGAGACTTATTGCCGATTCTCTGACTCTTGTCAAAGACCTTCTGCGAGCAATTGAGCACAGTCGCCCAATCCTTGCATCAGAGGAGTACTATAGCACAAAATGAGGCTAAATTAAAGACTATGAGATGAGGAATGGGGGGATTACCAGCGGAAGTGACCAAAAGCCTTGTTGGCTTCTGCCTGCTTGAGGGTAAGATCACGCTTTCTGATAGCGTCACCTTCATTATTTGCTGCAGCTTTGAATTCTGCTGCTAACTTTTCTGCAAATGTGTGGAATTCCTTATTTGGCTTCTTGCGAGCTGCTTCAACGATCCAGCGAAGAGCGAGTGCCATTCTTCGATCATGTCTAACTTCAGTTGGAACTTGGAAATTGGCTCCTCCGATTCGACGAGCTTTAACTTCTACTTTTGGACCAACGTTCGCAATAGCTTTTTCAAAGACATTAACAGCCTCTTCTCCGCCCTCAGCTAACTGTGTAAATGCATTATAAACATTTCTTTGCGCGACAGTTTTCTTACCATCTTCCATGATAAGATTGATCAACTTTGCAACAAGAACGTTGTTGTAAATGTAATCTGGTTTTGTCTCTCTTTTTTTAAGTTTTGCGTGTCTCATATCTTATTTTGCTGGTGCGCTTGGCTTCTTAGCACCATACTTACTTCTTGATGATCGTCTTCCTTCTACCCCCTGAAGGTCATATTTACCTCGAACGATATGGTATTTAACGCCTGGAAGATCCTTTACACGACCTCCACGAACAAGTACGATACCATGCTCTGAAAGAGAGTGACCTACTCCCTGAATATATGCTGTAACTTCTACTTTATTTGAAAGCTTAACACGGGCTACTTTACGAAGAGCTGAATTAGGCTTCTTAGGTGTCATTGTCTTAACAAGAGTTACAACGCCGCGCTTCTGAGGAGAATCAAGCTCCTTATATTCGCGATCTTTAGCATTAAAAAAGCGTCGCAAACCTGTTGCTTTCACTTTCTTAAATTTCTTCTGTCTTCCTTGCTTGGTAAGCTGTGATAATGTTGGCATAAAACTAAATTTAGCTTCGTAATTGTAGCATGTATTACAAACTAGGTCAATTCAAAGCAGTTAGGCAGTGGCAACTTCTGGTGCTGGCTCAGTCTCTGTTACTGCCTCATCAGTTGATTCTGAAGATTCCTTCACCAATTCCTGGATATCTTTCAGCTCTTTTCCCTCAACTGGGATAAGGCGGCCAATAATAACATTCTCTTTAAGACCAATAAGCTTATCTTCACGACCTTCAAGTGCTGCTTCAGTGAGAACTTTGGTAGTCTCTTGGAATGATGCTGCTGAGAGCCATGAATCTGAGAAGAGAGCTGCCTTGGTGATACCAAGGATCACCTGTCGACCTGTTGCTGGCACGCCACCTTCTGAAAGGATCTCTGCATTCATTTCTTCAAAACGAGCTCTTGTTACAAAGTCTCCTGGGATAAGTGGAGTATCTCCAACAGTCTCAACTACGATCTTGTCTGACATCTTTCTCATGATGACTTCAAAATGCTTGTCATTAATAGGTATACCTTGAGACTCATATACCTTCTGAACTTCAGTAATAAGATACTTCTGTGACTGAGAAATACCAGCAATTCTAAGAACTTCTTTTGGATCTAGGTAACCCTGAGCTAATGGTGTTCCTGCATTGATCTCCTGACCATCCTCAACAGCGATAGTTGCTGCTGCTGGTACGAAGTATTCCTGTACTTCAACTGGCTTCATCTTTGTATTTCGAACCTGGATATGGAATCCTTCATCTGTTGTCTCGATCTTAACTTTTCCAGAGATAGCTGAAATAGGTGAAAGATTCTTTGGTGTTCTCATTTCGAAAAGTTCTTCAACTCTTGGAAGACCCTGAGTAACGTCTGACATCACAACTCCTCCAAAGTGGCGAACACGCATGGTTAGCTGAGTTCCTGGCTCTCCAATTGACTGAGCTGCGATGACTCCAACTGGTACACCTGAGGATACTTTTGCCTTAGTTGAGAAGTCCCAACCATAGCAGTTTGCACATATTCCATATGACAATTTACATCCCATTGCTGAGCGAACTTCGACTTCTGTTACTTCACTATCCAAGAGAAGCTTGACCTCTTCTTCGTTAAGATCAGTTCCAGCTTTAAGGACAACTTTTCGAGTCTTTGTCAGTGCATCCTGAGCAAGAACGCGTCCTAAGATACGATCGCCAAATGCCACAGTTCTCTCTGGATCTGTAACACTCATTGGCATTCCCTCAGTTGATCCACAGTCCTCTTCCATGATGATGACATCGTGTGAAACGTCTACCAAACGTCGTGTAAGGTATCCAGCGTTTGCAGTCTTAAGAGCTGAGTCAGTAAGTCCTTTTCGAGATCCTCTTGCTGATGCAACGTACTCAAAGATTGAAAGTCCTTCTCTAAAGTTAGACTTAACTGGAAGTTCAACGATCTTACCAAGTGGATCGACGATAAGTCCTCTAATAGCTGAAAGCTGTTTGAGCTGCTCAACACCTGCACGAGATCCTCCCGAATCAATACTCACCTTGATAGGATTGGATGATTTGAGACTCTGCCATGTGAGTTTTGCAACTTCGTCAGTAACCTTAAGCCAGACGTCATTTGAAAGACGCTTCTTCTCATCAAGTGTGATAAGACCTCTCTGATACTCGCCCTCGATCAAAGCAACTTTCTTCTCAGCCTCAGCGATCATGCCATCCTTCTCTGGAACGATCTCATTATCAAATACTGAAACTGAAAGACCTGAGATAGTAGCACCGAAGAATCCAAGTGATTTAATGCTGTCAATAAGCTCAGTAACTTCATCCTGTGTGCAAAGCTTCATGGCCTTTGTGATCAACTTCTTGATACCAGCTGCATTTACTGATTCATTTACATAATCAAATGTATCTGGGAGTAATTCATTAAGTCTGATTCTACCTACTGTTGTCTCAATCATCTCAACTACACCATTCTTAGTGATACGAACCTGGATTGGTTCTTTGATCTTAACAATTCCCATGTCATATGCCATGATCGCACTTGTCTCATTACCAAAGAACTTTTGCTCTTCGCGAGGCTTGATAAGACTCTCATCAACTGCTGTAAGGAAGAAGGTACCAAGCGCCATTTCCTTGTTAGGAAGTGTGATTGGAGATCCATCAGCTGGCTTCAAAAGGTTACGACTTGGCATCATGAGTCTAATTGCCTCTTCCTGAGCCTTCTCTGAAAGTGGGATATGAACAGCCATTTGGTCTCCGTCAAAGTCAGCATTGTAGCCTGCGCAAACGCAAGGGTGTAGCTGGATTGCAGATCCTTCAATAAGAACTGGGAAGAAAGCCTGAATACCGAGCTTATGGAGTGTAGGAGCACGGTTCAAGAGCACTGGATGATTTCGTGTGATTTCCTCAAGGATGTCAAAGACTTCTGGTGGTCTCTTCTCGATATATCTCTTCGCAGACTTAATATTGGTAGCCATTCCGCGAACGATAACCTCTCGAAGAACAAAAGGCTTGAACATCTCAAGTGCCATTTCCTTAGGAAGTCCACACTGAGTAAGCTTAAGCTCTGGTCCTACGACGATAACTGAACGTCCAGAGTAGTCGACGCGCTTACCCAAAAGATTCTGTCGGAAACGTCCTTGCTTACCACGAAGCATGTCTGAGAGTGATCGCAAAGGTGATGCGAGCGCCTGTGAGCCTCGCTGAGATGCGTCGATAAGTCCATCTACTGACTCCTGGAGCATTCTCTTTTCATTTCTAAGAATGATCTCTGGTGCACCAAGTGCCATTAAGTGTCGGAGACGATTATTTCTATTGATAACTCTTCTATAAAGATCGTTAAGGTCTGAAGTCGCAAATCTACCTCCAGCAAGCTGCACCATAGGTCGAAGATCTGGTGGGATAACTGGCAAGATAGTCATGACCATTGCCTCAGGTGTTGAGCCAGCTTTTCGCATATTCTCAATAAGTCGGAGTCTCTTTACAACGCGGAGATATCTCTGTCCTGCAGACTTTTCTGCCTCTTTTCGAAGTTCTACGATCAATTCTGAAAGATCAAGACTGCGGATAAGCTCAAGAAGTGCCTCTGAACCCGTCTTGATGGTAAAGAAGACTGGTATCTCATACTCCATTAACTTGTAGTACTCGTCTTCTGAGAGAACACTACTAACGCGAAGACTCTTCAAGAGCTTTGCGAGCGTATCTGCGATTTCATCAATCTTTTTTGATTCTGACTCAAATGTCTCACGAAGTCTCAAAAGTCTCTGTCTCTTAGCAAGATCCAACTCTTCACTAATAAGCTGCTTTTGCTCTTTCTTAACTTTATGTTCAACTGCATCGTCTTTCTTTTCCTTAACTTCATCTTTGATACGAGACTCTTCCTCTTCCATCTTTGCTTTAAGAGCTTCTTTTCTTGTGTCGATATTCGCCATTAAGACATCAAGCGCATCTTTCTTCTTTTGCTCATCAATGCCAACAACGAGGTATGAAGCATAGTAGATTACAGACTCAAGATTCTTTTGTGGAACATCTAAAAGAAGTGACATTGCACTTGAAGCACCCTTGAAATACCATACATGTGAAACTGGAGCTGCTAAGGTGATATGTCCAAGTCTTTCACGACGAACTCTAGAGAGTGTTACTTCAACTCCGCATTTATCGCAGATGATACCTCTGTAACGAATTCTCTTATACTTTCCACAATAACATTCCCAGTCTTTCGTAGGACCAAAGATTCTTTCATCAAAAAGTCCATCCTTTTCTGGTCGTAGTGTTCGATAATTAATAGTCTCAGGCTTAGTGACTTCACCATATGACCAACTCGCGATATCTTCCTTACTCGCAAGCAAAAGCTTCAATGACTTAAAGTCAAGGATAGTTAAATCTTTCAAATTTTTCTTATTAGCGTTATTATTCATTTTCTGCTCCTTCTGCACTAACAGCTGCTGCTGGATCTACTTCCGGTCCGACTCCTGCATCCATATCTGCCGCATCTGGTCCGACTTCTGCTTCTTCAATTGGTTGGTCAAGAACTTCTGTAACTTCTAATTCTTCTTTCAAAGCTTCTACTTCTTTTTTGACCTCTTCACTGACCGCTTCATCCTTATTTTCTGAGACCTCATTATATACTGTAGCGCCTACTGGCACAACGTTGAGTCCAAGTGACTGTAATTCTTTGATCAAAACCTTGAATGATTCAGGAACTTTTGGTGTTGGGATATCTGTTCCCTTTACGATTGCCTCAAAAGCCTTTGCGCGTCCGATAACATCATCTGCCTTGATTGTAAGCATTTCCTGCAAGATGTGTCGTGCGCGATGTGCCTCAAGCGCCCAAACTTCCATTTCTCCAAGTCTCTGACCTCCCATTTGCGCCTTTCCTCCGAGTGGCTGCTGAGTAACAAGAGAGTATGGTCCTGTCGAACGTGCATGTGTCTTATCCTCAACCATGTGAATAAGCTTCATCATATACTCAATTCCAACAACAACAGTGTTCTCGTATGCTTCACCAGTTCGTCCATCAAAAAGTTTTACTTTTCCATTAACTGGAAGTCCTGCTTGAGTCAAAAGATCAGTGATACGATCCTCTGAAATAGCCTCAAAAACAGGTGCTCCGATCTTCATGCCAAGCTTAAGTGCTGCAAAACCAAGGTGAGCTTCAAGAATCTGTCCAAGATTCATACGAGCAAGAATAGACATCGGAGAAATGATGATATCTACTGGTGTTCCATCTTCAAGATGAGGCATATCAGCATCTGGCAAGATTCTTGAGATAATACCCTTGTTACCATGTCGTCCTGCAAGCTTATCTCCAACCACTACGTGTCTGAACTGCGCAACTTCAACCAAGATCTTCTTTAGTGTTCCTGGCTCTAATTCATCGCCCTTCTTACGATCAAGGATCTGAACACTGATGACAGTTCCACGCTCACCATGAGGCATTCGAAGTGAAGTATCGCGAACTTCACGAGCCTGCTCTCCAAAGATTGCTCTCAAAAGTCTTTCTTCGGCTGTAAGCTCTGTCTCACCCTTTGGCGCGATCTTACCAACTAGGATATCTCCAGGACTTACTTCAGATCCAACAACGATAATACCCTCCTCATCTAAGTGAGCAAGCTCTTCCTCAGATACGTTAGGGATGTCTGGTGTGATTTCTTCAGGTCCAAGCTTTGTCTCAACGACTGCTGCTTCGTGTCTCTCAATATGGATAGATGAAAGAATGTCCTGCTTGACCATTCTTTCAGAGATGACGATAGCGTCCTCATAGCCTAATCCATCCATAGATGCGTATGCGATCAAGAGATTCTGACCAAGTGCGAGCTCTCCTTTTTGCGCTGAAGGACCATCAATGAGAAGATCTCCTTTCTCAACGATGTCGCCTTCATTTACCATTGCGCGCTGGGTATAAGAAGTTGCCTGAGATGTTCTCATGAACGCTGTAACTGAAAATGTAGCTTTCTCGCCCTTTTTACCCTCAATTACGACCTTATTAGCATCAGAGAATGTGATTTTTCCATCAAATGGCGCTCTGATAACTCTACCCATGACCTCAGCCACAACTGATTCCATTCCAGTTCCAACCATTGGGCTATCTGGCTTAACAAGTGGAACTGCCTGACACTGCATGTGCGTACCCATCAAGGCACGGTTAGCTTCATCATGTGCAACGAATGGAATAAGTGATGCACTTGTACCTACAACCTGTCGAGGCACCATGTCGATATAGTCGATAAGAGACGCATCTACCTCCAAAAACTCGCCTTTGTAACGAGCTGGAACGCGCTCATTTAAGAAAACGCCGTTCTCATCCATGTCAATTGATGCATGAGTAACATATTTTACTCTCTCATCATCAGCTGCTAAATACTCTATTTCCTCAGATACACTAACAACAGTTTTTGAACCCTTCTTGTCCTTTAATACTTTTCTATATGGAGTCTCCAAGAATCCAAATGCATTTACTCGAGAATAAAGTGACATGTAAGTAACAAGTCCAATATTAGGACCTTCTGGAGAACGGATAGGGTCAATACGACCATACTGTGAACTGTTAATATCACGGATAGAGAAGGCTGCGCGCTCTCGAGAAATACCACCAGCTCCCATCACGGTAAGTCTATTAAGGTTGTCGATTTCTGAAAGTGGATTGGTCTGATCGAGGATTGTTGAGAGCTGTGAAGTTCTAAAGAATTCATTGATAGCCGCCATGATTGGACGCGCATTGATAAGATTTGAGACTGTAATAGGCACATCAGGCTGCATAAGACTCATTCTTTCCTTAATTGATCTCTCAAGTCTGAGTACTCCAACACGGAATGCATTTGTAGAAACTAGCTCTCCAACGCTTCGAACACGGCGATTTGCGAGACTGTCGATATCATCAACCATACCTTTGCCCTGTGTAAGCTGAATAAGGTATGCAATGGTAGAGACGATATCATCAACTGTAAGAACTCTATCTTCAGTTGGGCGGAATCCTTCAACTTGTGCCAATTTCTTATTTGTCTTGTAACGACCAACAACGCCAAGATCATATCGGCGATTATTGAAGAAGAGATTGTTGAAGTTCTCTTTAACCTTGTCATAAACAACTGGCTCACCAGGATGCATCTTTTTGAAGATCTCGATGATAGCCTCAGTCTCGGAAGTTGTTTCGTCCTTTGCAAGAGTATTATCAATGTAGGATTCACTCTCAGTCTCCTCAAGTCCTGCGAATTTCTCTTTGATAGTCTCATTAGCTGAGATGCCGATTGCTCGTAAAAATGTTGAGACTAAAAACTTGCGTCGTCTGTCGATCTTAACTGTGATAGTTCCGTAGCGGGTTGTTGAGAACTCGAGCCATGAGCCATGAGTTGGGCGAATTTCTGCAGAATAAAGAGTCTTGCCTGTTGCTGGATCATGTGTTGCTGTGAAGAAAACTCCAGGTGAACGAACAATCTGACTTACAACTGCTCGCTCAATACCATTTACAATAAATGTACCCTGCTGAGTCATTTGTGGAATATCGCCAAGGAATACTTCTGCATCATGTGTTTCATTAGTTTTGAGATTGGTGAGAGTAACTTTTACATTGAGGGGAGCGTCGAATGTGAGGCCTTTTGAGAGTGCTAGATCTGGTGAGTTCGTAATCTGACCAATACGATACTCTTTAAATGAGAGACTCCAGTTCTTTCCAGTAAAGTCATCGACAGGAGATACTTCATGCAGGATTTCACCGATATGACGATCTAGAAAGCTTTGATATGAGGCTTTTTGCACAGCCAATAAATCTAGCTCAGGAAGCGAGGTCTGATCTTTACCCCAGTTGTGACGAATAATGTTGGTTTCTTTATTAGTTTTAGGCATTGAAAGTAACAGGCAGGAGCTAACTTGTTAAACGACAAAAGACGCAAAGGGCATGACCCCTGCATCTTTAACGGGATTTACTATCCTCATTTATATCATATATTTCAAGGCTACGTCAAGGGTCTAAAATAGACTAGATAACTGTTCAAAATAAGCCGATAATTCTGTTATAATAACCCATATGAAGGCTTCCGAAATTCAACAGCGATATCTTAGTTTCTTTGAAGAAAAGGGTCATCAGAGGATCTCTAACTCCCCCTTGGTCCTCGCAAATGATCCTACAACGCTTTTCACAAGCTCTGGCATGCAGGCCCTTATTCCATATCTTCTAGGTGAAGTTCACCCTTCTGGAAAAAGACTTGTAAACATCCAGAATTGTCTTCGCTCACAAGATATTGAGGAAGTTGGGGACAACAGACACACCACATTCTTCCGCATGATCGGCAATTGGAGTCTTGGCGACTACTTCAAAAAAGAACAACTTCCATGGTTCTTTGAATTCCTAACTAGTACAGATAAAGGCCTTGGCCTTGATCCCAACAAGCTATACGTCACCGTATTTGCTGGCAACCAAGACATTGAGAGAGATGAAGATAGTATCTCAATTTGGACAAAACTTTTTGAAGACAAGCAAATCTCAACAATAGTCATTGATGATGCAGAAGAAAATGGCATGCGAGACGGTAGAATCTTCACCTATAACGTAAAAAAGAATTGGTGGTCACGCTCAGGAGTTCCTGAGAATATGCCGGTTGGAGAACCGGGTGGCCCAGATAGTGAAGTATTTTATGACTTTGGTACTCCGCACGATGATGCATTTGGTGCACATTGTCATCCCAACTGTGACTGCGGACGATTTATGGAGATCGGCAATTCTGTCTTTATGCAATTCCAAAAGCAAGAAGATGGATCGTTTAATGAGCTTCCTCAGAAAAATGTCGACTTTGGTGGAGGACTTGAACGCCTCGCAGCAGCAAAAAATGATAATCCAGATGTTTTTGCTACTGATCTTTATACTGATGTAATCAATGCGATAGAGGCAAGAACTGGCAAATCTTATAATGATCCCCTAATTCAACTTTCAATGAGAATAATTGCTGACCATCTCAAGGCTGCAACATTTCTTATGATTGATGGCGTAGAGCCTGCAAATAAAGAACAGGGATATGTCCTTAGACGACTTCTTCGACGTGCAGCTGTAAAAATGCACAAGCTTCAAGGAGAGCTTCCACCAACCTCAGACTTTGAAATAATCATTGATGCAATTCTTGCAACTGAGCAAACTATTGATTCAAGCATAGATATCCAGTCAAAAAGGAAGACTATCTTCCCACTTCTAAACGACGAGCTAACTAGGTTTGGAAAAAGTCTCGCAAAAGGACTTGCGATTATTGAAAAAACAAGCGAGATCACAGGAAAGATTGCATTTGATCTTTTTCAGACATACGGATTCCCCTTTGAGATAACACAAGAACTTCTCAAGGAAAATGGTAAGTCTGTCAATGCTGACGAATTCAATGCCGAATATAACACTCATAAACAGCTCTCAAAGACTGCTTCAGCTGGGATGTTTAAGGGCGGACTTGCAGATCATTCAGAAAAGACTGTCATGGGACATACCGCGACACACCTCATGCATCAGGCTCTTCGAGATGTGCTTGGCGATCATGTTCACCAGACTGGATCAAATATCACGCCAGAGAGAGTTCGTTTTGACTTCAACTTTGACGAAAGGCTTACTGATGAACAAATTTCAACCGTCGAAAGAATGGTCAACGAAAAGATCCAGGAGAATTTGCCTGTTCATTTTGAGCTCATCCCAACAAGCGAGGCAAAAGAGATGGGAGCGATTGGACTCTTTATGGATACCTATGGCGAAAAATCCAAAATCTACTTCATTGGTCCTAGGGTTGACTCATCTGACAAGCCTTATTCGATCGAATTCTGCGGCGGACCACACGTGGATTTTACAGGAGTGATCAAATCCTTTAAGATAATAAAACAAGAGAATCTGGGCAAAAACCAGAAACGCTTGTACGTGAATATTGGTGAATAATATCAAATGTCCAATATCAAATTTCAAATGACAAAAATGAAACTTTGAAACTGGTATCTATTTGATATTTGAAATTGGTATTTATTTAAACCAAATATGAAACTGCCTATACCCTCACTTTTTGGGAAAAAAGGATCAAGTGACGCATACTATCTTGCGCTTTTGCTGCGAGATGAGAAGATCGTTGCCGTTGTCCTCCAGGAGATTGCTGGTCAACTCACCACAATCGGTACAAGCGAAACCCACCTCACAACTCCATTGGAGCAAATTCCCTATGAAGAACTCCTTGATACGCTCGACAAAACGATCAGTCGCGCTGAGGACAAACTACCAAGTAATATTGAGACAGAAAAGACGATCTTTGGTGTAAAAGACACCTGGGTCACTGATAAGAAAATTAATAAAGAGCAGTTAACTCTTCTCAAAAAACTCTGCGATGCGCTCACTCTAACACCCATTGGCTTTATGGTAGTAAGTGAAGCTATCGCACACCTTCTGAACAAAGAAGAAGGAGCACCACTCTCTGCTATCGTTGCTGAGATCGGTCAGCATGCAGCCTCTCTTTCACTCTTTAGAGCGGGCAGAGTTATCGAGGCGCATTCGGCCAAGATTACAGACTCTGCAACTCTTGCAGTTGATAAGCTCCTGCATCACTTCACAGTCGATGTCCTTCCTTCTAGAATTATTCTCTTCAATGGACGAGACGATGAGCAAGTTTCGCAAGAATTCATCTCGCACCAATGGAGTAAGAGCATTCCCTTCCTTCATGTGCCACAGATCTCTGTCTTACCGGTTGGATTTGATGCTCGCGCGATGATCCATGGAGCCGGTGAGCAAATGGGCTTTACCGTTATTCCAGATGCAATTGATACCGCGATTAAGACTGTGACTGGAAAAGTCACAAAAAAGGCCGATCCATCAGCTGACACTCAGGTAGAAGAGAAAGTAGATGAAGACTCCTCGCTTCACAGTGATCTTGATTCAAAATCTGAAAAGGAAGATACAGCTGAGGAGGACACAACCACAGACAAAGCTGATCTGATGCCTGTATCGGGTGATAATTTTGGCTTTGTCATGAATCAAGATATAGAAAGCGTTACTCCCGTAAAAGCACCAGTAGCTTCGACAATCACAAGCGAAACTCCTCCGCAGCCACATCACGCCCCGATGATGCCAAATAATTCATCTATGGCTAGGGAGTCCAGAACTGCATCTGAGACTACATCGGCCGGATTTCTTGCAGGGATTATGACAACTATAAAAGGACTGCTACAAAAGGTATCGTTTCTTAACCCCACCAATCCAACCCAGGGGTTTCGCTTTGGTAAAGGGATGATGATAGGAGTAGGCATACTTATCCTCCTCCTAGGTGGAGTTATTTGGTACATGCTCAATGTTAAAGCAACAGTCACGCTCAACATCCAGACAAAAGCAGTTGATGAGTCAGAGGATGTCACCTTCAGCGCAGGCAGCTCAAATGATTTCTCACAATCGATACTCGGAGCAAAGCAGGTCGAGGCAGAGCTTGATGGCAGCGTCACGACTGATGCAACTGGTAAAAAAGCGATAGGCGAGAAAGCAAAGGGAACTCTCACGCTTTACAATAAAAATGAAGCAAAAAGGACTATTCCATCTGGTACGACAATACGATCCTCAACGAGCATTGAATTCGTCACGGACAAAGAAGTCTCAATCGCCTCAGCATCTGGTGATATATCCGGAACGAAAGCAGGCACAGGCCAAGTCAGTGTAATTGCAAAAGAACTAGGGACACAGGCCAATCTTCCATCAGGAACTGAGTTCACAGTCAGTGGATATTCAAATGTAGCAGGCAAGAATGACAGCGCATTTTCTGGAGGTACAAAGAAAGATGTCACAGTTGTTGCTAAAAAGGATGCAGACAAACTTCTTCTCGAACTTCCAAAGTCACTTAGTGAAAAAGCGCGAACAGAGATGAAGTCACAGATCTCAGACGATGAGGATGTCCTTACAGAATTCACGACCGATGAGATTATAAAAAAGAAATTTGATAATGATGTTGATGATGAAGCAAAGAAGGTCACTCTGACAGGGACTGTCTCCTTTAGTACGCTGGCGTATTCTAAAAAAGACCTTCTAGAACTCGCTCAAACTATACTCAAGAACAAATCAACAAGTGATCTGACAATTTCCAAAGATGACGTAAAAGCGACCATTGAAGACATCGTCATCAATAAAGATGAGGCTTCAGCAACTCTTGTAATCAGTGGCGGACTTATTCCAGAAATAGATAAAAATGAACTAGCTGGTAAACTTTCGGGTAAATCATTTAAGGACGCACTTGAAGTGGTAAGCAGTACTCCGCAAATTACTGATGCAGAGATCGTACTTTCACCTAATATCCCACTCTTGCCAAAGATCTTACCAAGAATCACCAAGAATATTACGATCGTCGTCTCTGCTCATGACTAAAATCTACAAAAAGTCTGACCGCTTAGCAAAGAAAAGAAAAATGAGGATAGCAAGTCTTCTCCTCTTTACTTTTGGTGCTGCAATGTTCACGTACTTTGCATTTCCCTTGATTTCCTTTCAACTCTATCTTCAGCCTGTTTTTGCATCTGCCAATGTGGCCGCCCCAATTCCAATGCGCTCTATTATGACGGATGCATCGCTTGGCGAACTCGTCAAAGTATCAGCCGACAATCTCACAGGCAAGAGTTATACTGATGCAAGGAACTGGTATCCATCCGTGGCA
Source organism: Candidatus Levyibacteriota bacterium (assembly GCA_017991775.1). GTDB lineage: Bacteria > Patescibacteriota > Microgenomatia > Levybacterales > UBA12049 > JACROF01. The sequence goes on from JAGOPV010000001.1 coordinate 24,663, forward strand.
CAAGGCACGAGTAAGGCTTCAATTGCTACCTACAAAATCTCCGTGCCAAAACTTAAGATCCAAGACGCAGTTGTCTCAACTGTCGACAATGATCTTTCCCAGCATCTAGTTCAATACGGTGGAACTACTGTACCACCCGAAAAAGGAACTGCTGTAATCTATGGCCACTCAACTCTCCCCCAGCTCTATAAGGAGGGTGATTACACGACAATCTTTGCCAATATCCACAACATGACAACAGGAGACGATATCATCGTTACTGTAAATAATAAAAAATATACTTACAAAATTTACTCAGTTACGATAACTGACCCATCAGATACCTCATTTTTCCAACAGAATTTCGATGGCAACTATCTCATCCTCGTAAGCTGCACGCCACCTGGTACAACCTGGAAGAGACTTCTTCTTCATGCAAAATTACAACAATAATGGAACAAAATAAATTTACAAGCTATATGAAACTGATCTGGCCAACCGTCTATCGCATTATTAATGATGGGCTCTATTTTATTTTTAGTGTCATAAAATCAGGGATCAGAATCGCAATTAATCAATTCAAAGGAAATACACCATGACTTCAGAATCACTTGCCCTATCTGCAATTCAAAAAAAACTAGTTGGCAAAAGACTTACCTACCCTGAGATCTATGCAATCATGGATGAGATATCCCATGAACGACTTGGCGACGTCCTCACCACGTATTTTGCTGCTTCAGGATACTCTAATGGATTCTCAGACGAAGAGATCTACTTTCTCACCAAGGCTATGGTCGAGACAGGAGATCGACTTCATTTTCCAGGCATTGTCGCAGACAAACACTCTATCGGAGGCGTCCCAGGAACACGAACTACCTTAATTGTTGTACCTATCATTGCTGCGGCTGGATTTACTATACCCAAGAGTTCAAGCAAAGCGATCACAACTCCTGGTGGAACTGCTGATGATATGCAAGTTCTATCTCCAGTTGAATTCAACGAAAAACAAATTTATGAGATCGTCAAAAAGACCAATGGCTGCATTGTTTGGGGTGGTGGAGTTGATATAGCCCCAGCAGATGACATCATTATTCAGGTTGAAGCTCCACTTCTGTTTGAAAGTTATGACAAAATTTTAGTCTCAATCATGGCAAAAAAGATTGCATTTGGCGCGACACATCTTGTCGTAGATCTCCCCTATGGCGAAATGGTGAAAGTCCACTCCATCAAGGATGCAGAAATACTGAAGGCAAAATTTGAAAAGTTAGCCAAACGTTTTGATATCAAAATCCGAGTTCTGATCCACAAGACTGATGAGCCAGCAGGGAGAGGTGTGGGCCCACTCCTTGAAACAAAGGAGGCACTTATGGTACTTGAGCAAAAAGAGAATAGACCTTTTGATCTTGAAGAAAGAGCACTCAACCTTGCAGGAGCACTTCTAAACCTATGTCTTGAAGACTCTACCAAAACAGTCCAAGAAAAAGTGAAAAAGGAATTTGGCGGAGGTCATGAATGGGCACGCTCACTCCTGGTCAATGGAGCAGCGCATGCAAAAATGCTTGAGATCATCAAAGCCCAAGGTGGAGATGAGAAGGTTACAAGCACATCTTTAAAACCTGGCAAGCATACCTATTCTGTAAAAGCTGTGAAATCAGGAACTATTAAAAAGATTCAGAGCAAGAACGCGACTGCAATCGCTAAAATCTTAGGGGCTCCAAAGGAACTTAGGGCTGGAATTTATCTTGATAAAAAAATTGGTGAAAAAGTAGAGAAAGGCGAAGTGCTCTATACCCTCTTCACACCCAGTGAATATAACTTAAAAGAAGCAAAAGACTCACTTGGCCATTTCCCTCTAATGTTGTATAAATAACACATGCGAAAAGTAACTGTTTTATTTGTCGGAGCAATCCTTTTAGTACTTTTAGGCCTTAGCTGGTGGAGCAATAACTTAAAGCCTGTCAATCCTCGTGACAACTCGGAAAAGATGTTCGTAATCGCCCAAGGTAGTGGAACTCGACAGATCTCAAGGGATCTTAAGAAAGAAGGGCTCATCAAAGATGAGAATGTATTCTTTTTCTATTTGCGACAAGGTGGATTTGAGAAGAAAATTCAAGCGGGTGATTTTAGACTCTCCCCTTCTATGTCTGCTGATAAAATAGCAAAGACATTAACAGAGGGTAGTATAGATGTCTGGGTAACAATACCCGAAGGCAAGCGAGCTGAGGAGATCGCTGAAATACTTGAGGCAAAGGTAGCAAGCTATGAACCTTCATGGGAAGCAGAGCTTGTGAAGCATGAGGGAAGACTCTTCCCAGACACATATCTTGTTCCGCGAGACTCTACAATTGAGTCGATCATAACTCTCTTGACCAATACCTTTGAAGCACGCTATGAAACGGTCACAAATAAGACTTCTTACTCAAAAAATGACGTTGTCACAATCGCCTCACTCATAGAACGCGAAGCAAGACATGATGAGGATCGCCCTATCATCTCTTCAGTTATTCATAATAGACTTGATATTGGCATGGCTCTTCAGATAGACGCGAGCATCCAGTACGCAAAGGGGTATAAAGGCGCATGGTGGAAGCCAGTAACTCTTGCTGAGTACAAGTCAGTCAAATCAGACTACAACACGTATCTTTTTGCAGGCCTACCACCAGGACCTATCGCTAACCCAGGCCTTGAAGCACTTCAGGCTGCAGGTAACCCAGCTTCAACAGACTATATTTATTACATCACTGATCAAAATGGGATAAATAGATATGCAAAGACTCTAGATCAACACGAAGCAAATAAAGCTAAATACGGCCTCTAGATTACTTCTGCTATAATCTTGCGGTTATGGTGCCAATTGAATTTCTTGCGTACACTGTTCCCGATGAAATAGCTGCACCTTATATTCCAGATGTTGAAGAAGATGAGAAGCTTCGAACTTGCGTCGTTCTGGGAAGCTTCGGCAAATTCCATGACCAAATCCTTGAGACTATTGATGTTTTTACGGCAAGGGATATTAGAGTTCTTTCACCACAAAGAGCACCTATGTCCAACACTGAAGGATTTCAGCTCTTAACTACTGACAAGGCAGTCCTTGATGACGCACATGACAGATACCCGTTGATTAAGTGGAATAGCAACTTAGATGCTGCACTGGTTGAAAAAATATATCGAGAGACTCTCAAAAGGGCTGGATTTGGATATATAGTCGCTCCATCAGGAGTGAGATCTAAAAACGGAGACCTATTCCCTAGTGGATATGGTGGAACAATGATGGCAAGTGAAATTGGAGTTGCTATGGGAAGTGGCGTACCGCTCTATTCATCAGAACCGCTCAATCCCTATCTCGATGAAGAGGATGGATATCTTTCCCTACCACATTGGAGAGCAATCGCTGAGCAAATTAAACCCTACACACCAACCGAGATGGCAAACATGGTAGATAGTGGAGGACTTGATACGAAAGATTTTAGCTGGTGTGAAGGATATGAACCAATTTGGCCAATTATCAGAAATCTAGGAGGCTCTGCGGCGGATTCCCTTGAATAAACGCTTCTTTTTTGGCTCATCATCCATCTCTATCTTCTCAATCTTTGAAGCTGGGACTGGAGTCTCTACCGCAGTCTTTACTGCTTCATGAGATACTTCTCGAATCGGATTTGGCCTCGGCTCCACAGATACAGTCTCGCGCGTGGGATCCTGCTCTAGCATCTCGTCTTCTACCATTTCTTCCTCTACCCGACCAATAACATCCTCTATCTTTGAGAAGCGCTCCACGCCCTCATCCATGATCACTTTTAAGATCTTTCTACCTTTTTTCGTGGTAATTAGAAGAGTACCGAGAGCACCAATAAGTACTCCGAAGAGAAAGAGGTTAAAACCATTTCCTGATTGTCTTTTTTCCATAAGGCAGTTAGCTGTTATCTCCGTCGATCAGAATCACGATCTGAATCTTTTGACATAAGTCCCTTGACCAATTTTGCAACACTTATCAGAGTGCTTGCCTTGACACCCATTGAGAGCGATGCAAGAGAAGAGAGAGGGCGAGATACGCTCTCGGTAATAGAGTGAGCATCTTCGATAATCTTGTTAGCCTTTAAAAGTGATTGCCTAGCTTCTTTAATAAAAAGATAGACCTGTGCACCAATAATCACCAAAACAACCGTCACGATTACGATCACTGATAGAAGAATTATTTGAATAAAATCAATCATACCTACCTATTTAGTGTAGCACATTTCGTCAAGGACCTGTTTTGACAGTGATTCTACGCACAACTTCAGACATTTTACCAAATTTATTCACTGCCTTAACAACGATCATAGAGCTACCTGGAAAGACACTTACTTTCTTCGTAAACTTACCTCTATCATCAAGCGGAACTGGTATCGTATTCACCGTTAATATGACATTCGGATCTGACTGGCCTGTAACGGTCACATCGGTCGTCGTCTTTTCACCCTCAGTTGGAGATATCACGCTGAGTGGAGGATTAAAAAAGGCATATCTATATTGATAAAGAAGAAAACCACCCAAAAGTAAGAGGAGTCCAAAAATAAGAAGGAGAGTTTGGCCTATCTTAAACCTCTTGATCTGCAAAGGCTTATCCTTAACAAATCCTTTTGGAAGAACTCTGATCATTTGTTCCTCATCAAATTCTCGTCTAAAAAGTGCTAAGATCTCTCTTTGTGGAAGATCAAGATACTCTGCATAATTTCGCACAAAGCCCTGCGCATATGAAGGAGATGGAAGCTTTTGGTACTCTCCCCGCTCGATAGCCGAGAGGAAAGAAGACCTGATGCGAGTATCAGATGCGGCATTTTCTAAACTTAATCCTTTTTTCAAACGAGCTTCTTTCAAGCGCTGACCTACTCTAATCATATGTAGTTACTCTTGTGGGGTTGAAGATCCATTGAGAAATGCATCAACATCACGAACGAGAATATCTCTTGGCTTTGCACCATCCGCATGTCCAACGACCCCGGCTTCTACTAATTGATCAATGATGCGAGCTGCCTTGGCATACCCAATAGACATTTTTCTCTGCAAGAATGAGGCAGATGCTTGATTGAACTGGCAAACTATTCTCACTGCATCCTCAAACTCTGGGTCACGTCCACCAGGTCCACCTCCACTAGATGATCCACCTTTCCCCCTGACATTCACTGGCTGATTAATCACCTCTTCTGTATACTCAACAGGATAATTGTTGTTCTTGAGGAACTCAACTAACTTCTTTACCTCTTTCTCAGATACATACGCACCCTGAAGTCGTGTTGGCTTTGCCATATCTGGAGGTGTATAAAGCATATCCCCTCGACCTAAGAGCTTTTCGGCACCAGGACTATCTAAGATAACTCGAGAATCAATCATGGATGACACGTTGAAGGCAATTCTAGTTGGAATATTTGCCTTAATAAGTCCAGTTATAACGTTGACAGATGGTCTCTGTGTCGCAATAACAAGATGTATTCCGGTCGCTCGAGCCATCTGTGCAAGACGCGCGATCGCATCCTCAACTTCAACTGGCGCGAACATCATAAGATCTGCCAACTCGTCGATCACAACGACGATGTATGGAAGTGCCTGGAAGCCTGAGAGCTCATTATAGCCCTCAATATTGCGCACGCCTCTCTCAGCAAAGAGCTTATAGCGCCTATCCATCTCTCCCATCGCCCATTTCAGAGCAGAAAGGATCTTATCAGGCTCCACAATTACTGGAGTCAAAAGATGGGGAATGCCATTAAAGGCTGAGAACTCAACGCGCTTTGGATCGACAAGAATTAATTTGACCTCCTGAGGCGAAGCTCTAAAGAGAAGTGAGCAAATAAATGAGTTAACAAGTACTGATTTTCCTGACCCAGTTGTACCAGCTACGAGAACATGCGGCATCTTACCAATGTCTGCAATTTGCGGACTTCCGGACACATCAAGACCCATCGAGACTGCCAGCTTTGATTTACTCTTTTGCATCGCAGGTGAGGCGAGCATTGTGCGAAGTGTGACGACCTCAAGCGATCTATTTGGAATCTCAATACCTACAAGATTGCGCCCTGGAATTGGAGCCTCAATACGAATCTGACCGGTTGGTGCCTCTGTTGCCAGAGCCAAGTCATTTGCAAGTGAGGTGATCTTTGAGACTTTCGTTCCTAGAGCGATCTCGAGTGCGTACTGCGTGACTGCTGGACCAAGATTCACCTCAGCTACATGAGCCTCAACGCCAAAACTCTGCAGTGTCTTCTCAATTAAAGAAGCGGTCTTATTGATATCTCCACGCTCCGCCTTTGCACCTGGCGCTTCACTCAGGAGTGAAAGGGCAGGGTACTCCCAGATACCATTTCCACCTTCACCCAGAACATTGGTGATTAGTTTCGCTGCAATCAGATCATCTGGCTCGTCTTTTTTATTTGGGGCTTGCTGGTTCATCTTTAATGGCTGAACTGGCATGTCTTTCTGCTGCCCACCTTTGATAATGATCGGCTTTGATCGATCAAGTGATGACTCCCCTTTTGGATCTCTCTTAAAAAGACTTGTAGGCACCATTCTATGAGAATTGTTCATGAGGCCTTGAACACCCTTAACGATCTCATCTGCAGATGTATCAAAGAAGACAACAACGCCGATGATTGCACCAGCAATAAAAACGAGATCAGCACCAATTGTTGTTAAAATTTCCTCCAAAATATGGAACATTCCAAGTCCAACCGTGCCACTCTTTGTGAGGCCCAAAAGTGCAACGAAAAAAACGAGGTAACCAAAGGCGACATGTGCTCGAGAGAGATACATCTTCAAATGAAGTAAGAGCATAGCGAAAAAGAATGGAACGAGGGGAAAGAGAAATGATGCACCTGCAAATTTCTCTAAAAGAATATCATTTAACCGAGCTACAGTATCACCATTTCTTAGAAATGAGAGGAAGAATAATCCAGAAAGTGCGATCAAACCTAAGGAAAAGAGCGTGTAGATAGTATTCTTTTTGAGCTTGACCTTAAAACCTTTTCGTCTGCTAGAGCGTTTCTTTGACTTCATGATACTTATCCATAATAGCACATACCTAGCCTCACGCAACTACTATACGAAGTTTTTAGACCTCAATCACAACGGGGAGTACAAGTGGACGCTTTCGAAGTCTCTTAAAGATATATTTACTTGCTGTCTCTTCAATTTGCTTTCTTGTATGCACCCAGTTAGTGACTCTTCCCTTTTTAGTAGCAAGGATGTTCTTTAGCTCATGGGCAAGACCTGTCTCAATCAATTTAGCATCAGCTGGCAAAAGTCCTCGAACAATAAAGTCGGGCCTATCAACAAGCTGGCCATTTGCAGCCGAAACTTCGATCATTAAGATCAAAATACCATCTTTTGCTAATTTCTCTCTATCTCGAAGGACAAACCCCTCGATCTCCCCTCCCGAAACCTGATCAACATAGACATTTTTCATTGGAATCTTTCGCCCCTTCTTATACCCATCTTTCCAGAAAATGATCTCCTGACCATTTTCAATGATAAGGACATTCTTCTCTGGATAATCAAGCTTGAGCGCTAGCTCTTTATAGTAAACAAGGTGCTTATAATTACCACTAATTGGGATGACGAACTTGCCCTTTAGAAGCGACATCATCATGTAATGATCTTGGATAGATCCATGACCGGAGACGTGTAGAAGTGCACCTTGCTGCGAAGTAATTGCATGTGCTCCAGTCTTTGCAATTGAGTCGATAAGGCTATTAACAGCTTCTTCATTACCAGGAATTGGATCTGATGAGAAGACGACGACATCATCTTTTGTCAGATGGATTTCACGATGCTCACCCTCTGCGATTCGGGTAAGCGCTGAGTTCTCTTGCCCCTGACTTCCAGCTGCAATATAAACAAGCTTGTTGTCTGGATAATTTGAAGCTTGAGCAAGCTCTATAAGCGTCCCATCCTGAACTTGAAGATAGCCAATTCGCTTCGCAACATCGGTCACTTTCACAAGCGATCGTCCCACAAGACAAACTTTACGACCATACTTCTCGGCTGCTGCAATAATTTGGTTGATTCTTGCAACGTTTGACGAATATGTCGTCAGGATGAATTTACCCTTACACTCAGAAAGTGCTCTCTCAAATGATTTTCCGATTCCTTGGTCTGAAGGCGTTTGACCTTGGCGATCAGATCCCAGTGAATCACTAAGGTGCACCATGACTCCCTCTTTAGCAAAATTCGCGATTGACTCAAAGTCCATTCGCTTTTTGTCATAAGGTGTTAGATCAATCTTAAAATCGCTGCCATGATAAAAATTACCGACAGGAGTCCTAATAAAAATATTTGCACTATCTGGAACCGAGTGGGTGACATGAATAAAGCTACAACTAAAGCTCCCGAGTGTTATTGGTTTATCCCCAAAAGATACTGAGCGCACATCCGCTGGCAATTCTAATTCACGCAATTTTTCATTTGCAAGGGCTGCTGTAAATGGAGTTGCGTACACCGGCATCTTTGGAAGCTGTGGCAAAATAAATGGAATAGCACCGATATGGTCTTCATGTCCATGAGTAAGGAGGAGTCCAACTATCTTTTTCTTTGTTGTCAGAAGATAACTGATATCTGGAATAAGAAGGTCAACGCCAAGCATTGAACTGTCTGCAAATCCAATACCACAATCAACTATGAGAATTTCATCTTTGTATTCATAAAGATATAAATTCTTTGTAACGTCTTCCAGTCCTCCAAGCGGAAGGAAAGAGACTGTATCTGCTGGCACTGATTGTGCATTTTTTTGATGATGTACTGGCTGTGGTGTAATTTGTTTTTCCATAGTTATTTTAAAGTGTTATAAAATCTTTTACATTGTCAGGACCGATTCTCACATATTGAGCTTTCCCTTCGATGATTTGTCGAGCGACCTTGCGACACATTCCTTCAATTGTTCGTTCTAATGAGCGTATTCCAGAATCAAACCCTAATGGCCTGATCACAGATTGCCAGACAGTGTCATCAACGACTATCTGCTGCTCTGTTAATCCTGAATTCGAACGAATTCTCTTGAAGAGATAGTTCTTTGCGATGATGACCTTTTCATCATCTGAATATGATGGCATTTGAATTATCTCAAGTCTATCTAATACCGCTGTTGAAATATTGGTCGTATTATTTGCAGTTGCGATAAAAAACACATTTGAAAGATCAAATGGAAAATCAATGTAATGATCCAAAAACGAATAATTCTGCTCTGGATCTAGAAGCTCTACCAGAACTCCCATGATATCTCCGCGATAACTCTCAGTGACACGATCTAACTCATCCAAAAGTATTACTGGATTCTTAGATCCTGCATGAACTAGCTTTTTAATGACCGCGCCTGGCTCAGAATCAGGAAGCGCTTTTGACTGACCCCTTAATGAGCGAGAGTCGGCCATGCCTCCAAACGGAATACGTTCAAATTTTTTATTAAGAGCATCAGCGACAGACTTGGCAAGGGTCGTTTTACCTGTACCTGCTAAGCCAACCAGGCAAAGAATTGGTGCGCGCTGAACGACATCCTTCCTACCTGCTTTTAAATTTAGGATTATAGTTGCAAGATAATCCAAAATACGATTCTTAATCGAATCAAGTCCATAATGGTTTTGATCCATCAGCTCTTTTGCATGAAGAAGATCCAATGTGTCCTGAGTCTGAGTCTCCCAAGGGAGAGTAACTACCCAATTCACAAATGACGATGTATTCTCATACTCGAGAATATAATTTGCGCTCATGAATCCCGAGCTTGAACGTAAAAGTGCTAGTCTTGAAACTCTTTCAAGAATATTAAGTTTTAATTGATCTGGAAGCTTTGCCTGCTCGACTCTTTCTCCAAGTCTTCGAATTTGATCTGTTGATTCATGTGTGGCTGATTGAGAGCTCGCACTTTGAGGTTGAATTATTTGATCGCTAATGACACTGGCAGTCGGTTCGGGCATATACTACTATCTTACCTAATAATGTGTTCTTCTGCGAGGGCTTGATCCTGCTGGTCTTTTCTCAACTCTTTCTCTCTCAAATTGACGAGAAAGTGGATGCTTAGTCTCAGCTGCGTCAGCTGCTGGAGCCTCAACTCTATTAAAATCACGTCTAAATGGTGCTGGTGCTGGCCGAGATGCTGGAGCTCCATATGCAGGTCGTGGAGATGCGCTTCTTCTCTCAAAAGGTGGTCTTGATGAACTTGACGATGGTCTTCTTTCATATCCACCACTTCTTGGCTCTCGAGGTGGCTGACCTGATCCAGAATCAGTACTTTCACCACTCTCACCAAACTTCATAGTAAGATTAATTCTTCCTTGATCATCAATCTCCTGAACTCGGACCTTTACCACTTCTCCAAGCGATACAACATCCTCAGGTGAATTAACAAATCCTTCGCCCATCTTAGAAACATGTACCATGCCTTCTTTACCAGGCAAGATCTCAACAAATGCACCGAAAGGCAAGATTCTCTTAACTGGACCATCAAATACCTCTCCAACCATTACTTCACGGGTCAATCCCTTTACCCATTCAATTGCTTTGTTGACTGCTTCGCTATCAGTTCCAGAGATAGTTACCGATCCATCATCTTCAACGTCAACTGTCGCTCCAGTTGTTGCGATGATATTCTTGATAGTCTTTCCACCAGGACCAATAAGTTCGCCAATCTTCTCGACTGGAATAGTTACAACTTCGATCTTTGGAGCATACTTTGAAAGTTCAGCACGTGGTGCTGCGATCGCATTATTCATTTTTTCAAGAATAATCATTCTTGCTGACTGAGCTCTATCCAAGATCTCTCCAACTTGCTTATCTGTAAGACCTGGAACTTTAACGTCCAATTGGATAGCTGTAATGCCTGTGTCTGTTCCTGCTACCTTAAAGTCCATATCTCCAGAGAAATCTTCAATTCCGATAATGTCTGTAATAAGAACATAGTCTTTCTCGTTTGACATCATTCCGACTGAAATTCCAGCTACTGGCTTAGTGATTGGCACACCAGCGTCCATGAGCGCGAGTGTTGATCCGCAAGTTGATGCCATAGAGCTTGATCCGTTCTGGGAAAGAACTTCTGAGACAACTCGGATCGTGTACGGGAATGCAGCCTTTGTTGGGATAACGGCCTCAAGTGCTCTCTCTGCCAATGCTCCATGACCTGTCTCTCTTCGAGAAACTGATCCAAATCTTCCAGCCTGTCCGAATGAATATGGTGGTCCTGAATAATGATGAATATATCTCTTTGATTCTTCGCCTTCTGCAGATTCAAGCAATTGTTCCATGCGAGGAGAGCCCAGAGTTACAATTGAAAGCGCCTGTGTAAGACCTCTATTAAAGACTGCTGACCCGTGAGTTCTTGGCAAAAGTCCAAGTTCCATAGAAATATCTCGTATTTGATCAATCTTTCTTCCATCAGCTCTCACTTTTTTCTCAATAAGATTTGATCTAATGATCTTGAACATGACAGCTTCTAGTGCTTTTCCAAGAATCTTTTTATCAAGAGATGTTTCAGAATCTGCAGATTTTGCAGCCTCAACGATCTTAGCTAAGAGCTCAACTGTCTCAGATCCTCCGCCCTCTTTGTTCGCACTAGCTTCGATCAATGCCTCAACCTCAGCACTGTATGACTTCTCAACAAATGCAATTGCATCTGCAACTAATGGATCTTTTGCAACTTCAATTTTTGCTTGACCGATCTCTTTCGTGACCTTTTCGATAAAGGCAACCATTTTCTGCGTCTCTTTATGAGCCTCTACGATCGAATTATGGACAACATTCTCAGGAACCTCTAATGCTCCAGCTTCAATCATTACTGTCAGATCCTTACTCTGACTTGCAACGATATCGAGCTTTGACACTTTCATTTCACTACCTACTGGATTGAAAATGTATTCTCCTGCTTCATCAAGACCCATACGGATAGCTCCAATTGGACCTTTCCATGGAATTGGTGAGATAGCAAGCGCAAGGGAAACTGCATTAAGAGCTAAGATGTCTGGCTTGTGCTCTCCATCTGCTGAAAGAAGTGTTACAACTACCTGTACTTCATTTTTATATTCCTTGGGGAAAAGTGGTCTAATAGAGCGATCGATAAGTCTTCCGATAAGAACCGCTTCATCAGTTGGACGTCCTTCTCGCTTTACCCATCTACTACCCTTGATGCGGCCACCAGCATAGAGCTTTTCTGCATATTCAACACTAAGTGGGAAATAATCAATATCATCACGAGCATTTCCTGCGACGACAGTAACAAGCACGACAGTTTCACCTAAGCGTGCTAACACGCTTGATGTTGCTTGTGGAGCTAGGGTACCGATATCAAATTTGATTTCTTTTCCGGCGAATTCAATCACCTGTGAGGTCTTTTGCATTTATTTAGTCTTTCAATCCTATCTTCTTCTTAATATCTGAGGAACGGGTCTTATCGACCTTAACCAAAAAATTGAGAAGTCTTCTTCTTTTAGCGATCATGGACAAGAGTCCACGTCTACTATGAGTATCATGCGCATGATCTTTAAGGTGATCAGCGAGCCTTGTGATGCGGTGAGTAAGGAGTGCGATCTGCACTTCTGGACTACCAGTATCACCATCCACTGTCTGGAATGATTTAATTATATCTTGTTTTTGTGTCGTTGAAAGCGGCATAACGATGTATATTATATCAATTCACGATCCAAACCGCAACAGACCTTTATGAAACAGAGGTAGAACCTTTGTACACCTTAGGTGTTAGCCAGTCAGATGGCGGCTTTGGCTGGTTATTATCAGATGCAAGATCAGGCACCAAGACAGGAGCGCTCTCTGAAGCAGGCTCCATAGATGGCTGACTATTCTGTGGTTGAGACTGTTGCTGTTGTTGACCACTATTTCTATTTACATGCTGTCTTAACGCTTCACGAACATTCTCTCTTCTATCTTCAGTGCGAGGCTGCTGATTTTGATTCTGATTTTGGCTTGAACGATGTGAATTATCCTGCCTTGGCTGATTTGATCCTGTTCTCACTGGTGAGGATTGGTTTGGTCTTTGTGATGGTCTAGGCAATTCATCTGCTCGATCAAGCCTAGGAGTAGCTTGCTGTGGTCGAACTGAAGTAGCCTTTCTTACTGCACCCCTCTTAATAAGGATTGATGCGATCTCAAAAGCAAGATAACTAGTCTTTGGATCTTGGAAATTATTTGTTGCGTCAGTTAGGCCAATCATGAGGTTTTGTGACACATCAACATCTAGCTCCATTTCAAGATTAAGAAGAAGGTCAGCCACCTGCTCTGAGAGCGATGAAAACTTTGCAGAAACGAGAACAACATTCCCATACCCTTCATTAGTACTGACATTATCAATATTTAATAGTGTTACGGCATTGAGAATTTCCTCAGAAAACATTGAAGAAAGCTGAGAAATTGAGCCAACTCCAACTGAGATGATCATGTCTGGCTTATCTGCTCCTCGCTTAAATTGAACATCGCTCTCCTGGAATGTAAGACCCTTCTCGCCCGCCTTAACAACAATATTAAGAGCATCGCCTTCAATGGTATATGAAACCTTATCAATTTCTCCCTCTCTATACGGAAATGAAACAACGAGATCGCCATTTCCACCCTCGTCTGCACCTTTTACACGGTCAATACCAACGAGTGATGAGTGCTCAACAAGAGCTGCGGTTGGGGAAATAACGTATGTCTTTTTTCCCTGAGCATTCATGCTTAGAGAGATTGCAAGCGCACCGGCCATTTGATCAACTGAGGGATTTGCGGAGACCACTATAGCTACACGATTACTTCGTGCGATAAGATCGCGAATTTGTGATAATGCATTTGTATCCATAGTATCCTATATTATTCATGGGATATTATCACATCTCCAACCTGGAAGTCAAGTAATGGGGAGATAATTATGCCTGCTTCATTTCCTTTTTCTACCTTCGAAAGTGGGTTCTTTCCAACTCGTAGTGAGATAATCTGGGTCTCGCCAATCACTGTATCTCCACGCATAATGCGAGCCCTGTCCCCTTTTGCTAGACGTCCATCTAGAATTCCCACACCAAGCGCAAATGTCTTCTCAAATGGAAATTTAGCCAAGACTTTAGCCTGACCATAGACCTGCTCCATCATGGAGAGCTCCTTACCTTCGATCGCATCGGCAATCTCACTTAAAAGCTCATAAATAATCGTATAGTTCTTCGTCAAAACCTTCTCTGTACGAGCAAGCGTTGCAACTTCTGGCCTGATCTTTGAATTAAACCCGATCACAAAGGCTCCAGTTGACTTTGCAAGCAAAATATCAGCCTCAGTCATTTCGCCTGTCTTCTGAGTGATAATCTTTGCTTTATCAGAAATTGCTGCAGTTATTGCCTCAAGTGAGCCTTGAGTATCAGCTAAAAGTATAAGAGCCAACTCTTCTTTATTAGCATTTGGCTGATATGCCTTCACAGCTCCAGTAGCTTGAACTTCTATTTTTGCAGACTCAACATTGCTAATAATACTTCCAACTTCAGGAACTTGTAAAAATCCTAAGATCTCAACTGCATCACCAACTGTTGCTGAGGCTACCGTCCTGCCGGCATCATCGAGAAGATTGCGAACCTTGAACTTCCCACCAGTACTAAATAGCTCATCTCGAGGTGTGACTGTTCCACTTTTTACGATGACTGTCGCACGAGGGCCCATCTTTTGATCAAGTTTGGACTCAATCACAATAGCTGAAAGTGGCTGATCTGATGTAGCGCTTGGGCTCTCAGATGTATGGAGTTCTTGAACAAGAAGAATGAGATCTAAAAGCTCTTTGATATTCTCCTTTGTCTTTGAGGAGACTTCAATAACAGGTATATCTCCACCCATGCCCTCGACCATTAGTCCTTCACGGACAACTTGGCCTTTTACCTTCTCTGGATTCTTGGTCTGAAGATCCGACTTAGTAAGAACGACAATCAAAGGTACCCCAGACTCCTTGAGCACATTAATACTTTCTCTCGTCTGTGGCATGACACCATCTGTTGATGATACTACGAGAAGTCCGATATCGGCAGCCTGTGCCCCTCGACCTCTCATTTTCGAGAAAGCTTCGTGCCCAGGAGTATCAATAAATGTGATCTTTCTTTTTTTACCATCATGAAGGACTTCGATTGATGATGCGCCAATTTTCTGGGTAATACCCCCGTGTTCACGATCAACAATAGAAGTTTCACGAATTGAGTCAAGAAGCGAGGTTTTGCCGTGGTCGACGTGACCTAAGACAGCTACGACAGGTGGATAAAGTGTTGTGTTTGTTTCAGCCATAATGAATTAAATCTAACTAACATATGAGTCGATTAAGCCTTGGTATCGTCGGACTCGTCATTTTCAGTAGCAACTTCAGGTGCAGTCTCAGCAGTCTCAGCAGTCTCAGATACAGCTTCTGGCTGTGATTCAACTTCCGCTACCTCTTCTACCTCAGGTGTAGGCTCAGCTACAGCTTCATCTACCTTCACTTCTTCAACTTCTGGCTTAGTCTCTACTTCTTCCACTTTAGCCTCCTCGGTTACTACTGGACCACTACCCTCTATTTCGATACGGTATCCTGTCAGTTTTGATGCCAATCGCACATTCTGGCCATCTTTACCTATGGTAAGTGAGAGCTCTTCTTGAGGAACAAAAATCTTCGCCATCTTTTCTTCTTCATGAAGCTCTACGCGAACATTCTTTGCTGGAGAAAGTGATGCTGCAATAAAAGCTGTTGTGTCGTTTTGCCACTGAATAATGTCGATCTTTTCCATACCATTGAATTCTTGAATGATAGCCTGAACACGGACACCTTTCTGTCCAACACAGCTTCCGACTGGATCAATTCCACTCTGGGTTGAGGCTACGGCGACCTTAGCTCGATTACCAGGCTCGCGAACAATCTCTTTGATCTCAACACTGCCTGACGCTACTTCTGGTACCTCTCGCTTGAAAAGACCCTCAAGGAGACCATTGTCACTTCGTGAAACGATTACTTCCTCGCCCTTAATACCTTCTTTTATTTCCTTAAGGAAGACAACAAGGCGCTGATTCTGGTAATACTTTTCATTTTGGATTTGCTCTGAAATAGGCATAAGAGCCTCAGTCTTTCCTATATCAATAATGATGTTAGGACCTGCAAAACGAAGAACAGTTCCATTGATGATCTGACCCATCTTGATCTTGTAGTCTGAAATAATAGCTTCTTTTTCTTTCTCGCGGATCTTCTGCAAGATCACTTGCTTTGCTGTCTGAGCCGCAATACGTCCAAATCCAGGAGGTGTAACATCTTTTCCGTTGTGGAGAATACTTGCCTCACCCGTATTAGGATTGAGGTCAGCTGCGAACTCTTCGACTTCAATGCCAGGATGATCTTTTCGATAGGCTGCAAGAATAGCATTCTTAACTGTGTCAAGAACAACACTGATATCAACGCCACGTTCTGTCGCGACTTGATTGAGGGCAAGAGCAAATTCACTTCTTTGTACTGCTGGCATAGTATGTCTAGTATACCAGATAAGCCCAGCACGATCAACAGCGTGAGAACGAGGTGCCTGAAGATGAGGAGTCAAGCATTTACATACTTTTTACTTGCAAATTATTTGAAGTGTCAACATACATTTCCAGAACCTGGCCACGACCTATCTCATTCTTAAGAAGTTTTTGAGCAAGTATATCCTCAATAGTGTCTTGCACGTATCTCCTAATCGGACGAGCACCATACTCAGCATTATATGCCTCCGTCGCTACCTTCTTAGCAACACTCTCTGAGAATGTCACCGTAATATCTTTTTCTTTTAGAGAATTAGAGACTTCCGCAAGAATAAGTTGCGCAATCCTCTCCACATCTTCATGGGAAAGTGGTGAAAAGGTGATGACACTGCCAAACCTATTGAGAAGTTCAGGCCTAAAAAGATGATTTTGCGCTAGGTAAGACATAAGCTGCTGGGGGAACTCAGCGGTATTCCCGCC
This sequence comes from Candidatus Levyibacteriota bacterium, assembly GCA_017991775.1. Classification (GTDB taxonomy): domain Bacteria; phylum Patescibacteriota; class Microgenomatia; order Levybacterales; family UBA12049; genus JACROF01. The sequence goes on from JAGOPV010000001.1 coordinate 41,565, forward strand.
GCCAGACTGGACAGCCTTATAAATAAAGTCAGACCCTGCATTTGAAGTCGCAATAATAATTGTATTAATAAACGAGACAGTCTTTCCTCGATTATCTGTGAGCCTACCGTCCTCCAAAACTTGAAGGAAGAGATTCAGAATGGCTGGATGTGCTTTCTCAAATTCATCAAGGAGGATTAAGGAATTTGGATTGTCGCTCACTTTCTCAGTAAGCTCTCCGCGCTGCTCACCCTCCCCGGGAAGTGATCCTAAAAGTCTTCTAACCCCATCCTCAGTCGTATATTCGCTCATATCAAGTCTTATCATTGAGGCCTCGCCGCCAAAATAGACTTCCGCGAGTGTCTTTGCAACCTTTGTCTTACCAACTCCGGTAGGTCCGAGAAAGAGAAACGAGATAGGTTTTCTTTGCACTTCGACACCAGATCGAAGTCTTCTCATCCCTTCTGCAATTGCAGTCACTGCTACATTTTGCCCTATGACACTTTTGTGGAGGATCTCTTCAAGACGCAAAAGTGTGTCTTTTTCAGAAGATGATGGGTCATGCATGGCGATCTTTGTCTTACTTTCTATCGAAGTGATTAAAATATCCTCAGTCAAGATAAGTTTTTTGGTATTACCATAGTAAAGCTTTGGCTGATGTGACGGCAGTGCACTGATTGCATCGCGCAAAAGATCGACACCGCTTCCTGGGAGCACTTCTTTATTCGCAAAATACCGATCAGCATAAACAGTTGCTTGGTGGACTGCAAGATAGGTGATGATGATCCCGTTCTCCTTCTCAAGTTCGCCCGCTTTCTCCATTAAGATTTTCTCTGCAAAATCGATAGCAGGCTCTTCAATGATAATTTCATTGAACATCTGATTGAGGACTGTCGAAGCAAGGTATGTCTTATATGCGCCCTTACTCATTGTCGTGATCACTGGGAGCTTGCCAGTCTTAAGATATGGCATAAGTGCCCCAGATAGATCGAGCGCAAAACTACCTGAGCCTAGAAGGTTCTCGAATTCTGGGATGTAGAGAATAAGATTCTCTGCATGTGAAACTTCATCAATGATGCTTTGCAGCCGCTCTTCTAGCTCACCTTTCTCATTGGTCCCAGCCAATAGTTCTCCAGCCATGAGCTCTATTACTGTCTTATTTTCAAGACCATGGGGAACTTGCTTTGCAAAACTATCCGAGACGAACTTTCGAACAAGATTCTCTTTCCCGGTTCCGACATCGCCAACAAGGACAATATTATTGTTCTCAGTCTTTGAAAGGCCTTCAAGCATCCTTTGATATTCAGCTTCTCTACCCATGCCAAATGTATGGCCAGATCCAGTAAATACTCTTGTGTACTTTAAGGTCTCTGGCGTCCATCCAGTTAAAAGACTCTCACCGATACCGCCTCCTGGTACAGTAATCTTTAATTTTCTTGGCGATTCTTCATCTTTATTCTCATTTCTTGCCCATGCAAGTATCTTGAACACATCCTCAGCGCGCAGCTTTTTAGATCTTAGGACATGTACGACTGGCTCCTCCTCAAGCAGATATGCAGCAGCAACATCCATTGAAGTTATGACAGTTCCTCCAACTTTTTGAGCAACAACACCTGCGCTGGCAAGCAGAACATCTTTTGCCATCGTACTCTTTGGCAAATCTTTATCTGTTAATGGGATTCTTTCTAGCAGGAACTGAACATGCGGAAAAGCGAGTAACTTATGGACCATCTCATGCGCGTCACTACTAGACTGATACGCAAAGAGGACACTAATACTAGCTACATCTTTATCGGTAGTGCCAGGTGTGCCAAGCTTCCTAGTTGGATATCCAAGCGATATTCCATAACGATAAAAAATCTCAAACATGATAAAAAGATTGAGGAAGAAAAGTGGAAGTCGTGGATGAATCCCATCCAAAATCATGAGCGCTGTAATGCCAGATAACCCTAGCAAAACAAGAATGCGCAGCAACTTTACAAAACTTGTTCTATAGATTCCATAAATAAAGGCTGTGTTAATTAAATTCATGCAAATAATAAATAAATCGTGACAAATGGAAAGAGTAAAAAACCAATAAGAAGCACCAGTTCAAGTATGAGCAATGGAATAAAGAGGATAAGTGATGCAAGAATGATCATAGACTTAATCGCCATTCCCATCCCCCGCGAGAACCCGACAAGTCCTTTACGATACTCATTTTTAAGCGGTTTAAAAAAAGTCTTGAGAAGTAAAAAGACTGAAAAAACCTCAAAGTATGCAGCATTCAACTGCATAAAATAACGAACTAAGCCTAGCGGTGCACGAATGAACCAAAAATATAAGAATCCTATGGGGAGCATGAGCAGGGCAGGCATACAAATTACTCTCTCAAGTATACGATCCCTACAATTAAAACTCAACAAATTTAAAATTATGTATAATACGATTATGGCTATTCCCGAAAGAAATTTGCCCAATCCAGACGTAGTCCCCGGTCCACAAGCGCTTACAGCAGATATCATGAAGAGTGAACTCTCTGAGCAAGATAAAACGATGCTTAAAGAGAAAAGGACCTTTTATGAATCACTAAGGGGTGATGAAGCCACAATTGATGCTGTGAATGGACTAATCGCAGAAGTAGAGCCGATAGATAAGTGGAGAGAAGTTGCCCGCAAGGCTCGCGTAGAGATAGAGACACTACCACCAGACATTCTTGAACGAGTATTTAACAAAGCAACGCCATATATCAAAAACCTCCCTGCTGGACATGGGAAGGGACATTTCCTTAGAGATACAATCAATGCCACTCTCCTACTCCAGGATCCCGCCATGAGCACATATCCACCTGAGGAAGTCATGTCTGGCGTACTTGCAGCAATGTATCATGACATCGGCAATTCTGTCGTTAATAGATATGAGGAAATGAATCGATTTGCTGCACATGGTGAAGTAGGAGCACATCTATTTGGAGATATAGCTAAGGATGTCATACCTCCAAATCTACTTAAAATGACTCAACTCTCAATTGCTGGACATACTCACTATAGAGCAGATGCAATCATCTTGAGAGATAGCGAAAACGGTGAGCCCATACCTGTACCAGCCGGATCAATAGCTCTTGATAGAGATGGAAAGGAGATAACTTCTCCTACTTACACCGGCGAAGTCCAAATTAAAAATACAGCAACTGGAAAGGTCAAGAGAAGGAACGCTGTTCGTCGAGTGCGCAAGATCCATGATGCTAAAATTGAAGATGGAGCCAAAACAGCTTTCTGGATATCTCGATGGACAGATAGGCTTGATACTCGCGGAGTATCACATGCCGTGAGACACATTATTACGAAGGCTAGTCCAACCAGCGACTTTGATGGTAAAGAATTTAATACGATCCACCCCGATGAGCAGACTGATTTCCAACGAGAATTTGAACCCCGAAGAAACCCAAATAGCAAAAATGTAATTGGACACTTCCTTCAATTGGCAGGCTCCGACACAGAGCGAGATGCCCAAGGAGGAAAAGGGTTTTATAACCAATACGATACTGATTATATGACTGAAAAACTTTTTGGACCCGAAGATCTAGTTATGAATGAACTAATACAAACCATCGAGAATGCGCCTGATACATTGTCTCGCAAGGATCAGACTGGAAAGGATTACATTCTGAAAGAAGGTATGGCGAAATTTGAAGCCCTAGCTCAACTCCTTGAACCTGCGCGTGATCTTGAAGGACAACTGGGGAAATTAGGAGAAAAATTTGAAAAACTTGGTGAACAAAAATATGCCTGGGCACTTGGATTTAAGCAGCTTTTTGATAAGCTTTATCCTGAAACAGAGGCTAGGAAGACAACTAGTCTCAAAAATATTTCACCTCTTAATTTTGGAGGGAAGCCAACATCTGAAAGAGTAAATACCATTCTGGGAACTCATCTTTATGGAATAGCCCGAGCGGCTGAGGAACAATTCAAGCAAAAACCCCTAGCTACTTTATAACCAGCCTTTTTTAGCTTTTGGCTTTGCTTCAAATTCTTCTAGAAGATCTTTCTGCCTCTTTGAGACATTCTTTGGGATAACTAATTTTATCTTCACGTAGTGATCGCCTTTACCTCCACCTCGAATTCGCTCGATTCCCTTGCCACGAAGCCTGATCAATGTCTCAGGCTGTGTCCCAGCTGGGATTTTGATAGTTACCTTACCTTCAACTGTCTCAACCTCTATTTCAGATCCTAAAACTGCCTGTGGAAATGAAATCTCTTCAGAGGTGACCACATCTGCACCCTCTCGTTGAAATCTTGGGTCTGAGGCGACATCAAAGACCACATCAAAACTATCAAAACGCATTCTTGTGCCAGTATCCACACCCGCAGGAACTTTAACAGTGGTATCTTTGCCTTCAACTGTTACTTTCTTTGTAACACCATTTACTGCCTCTTTAAATGTGAGTGCTATCGAATAAACAGCACGCCTTTGCTGTTGCCTTCCAAATGGCGAGCCTCCACCACCAAAGAATTGTTCAAAAATTTCAAATGGATCTGAGAAGCCACCAAAATCAAAACCCTGTCCACCTTGTTGTCCATTAGTCGAGTAGGTATAGCTAAATGGACCGTACTGACCGCCTTGTCCCCCAAATCCTCCTTGTCCTGAGGTTGCCGAAGGATCAAAGGCTGCCGCACCATACTGATCATAAGTTTGACGCTTTTGCGCATCTGAGAGAACTTCATAGGCTTTCGTGATCTCTTTAAATTTCTCTGTTCCCTCAGCCGTCTTATTACGGTCTGGGTGATACTGGAGTGCTAATTTTCGATACGCCTTTTTAATCTCATCTGCAGTTGAGGATTTAGAGACACCTAATGTGGAATAAAAATCAGTAGAGGCCATAATAGATTATCGTTCTCTCGGCCTCCTGTGGGCAATCTTCTTTGGAGGTTGACGCTTAGCTGGAGCGAATAATACTCCACTACCCTCAAGTCTTTCCTGTGTTACTGAGGAGTTTAAACTAGGGTAAATTGGTCTTCCGGTGCCGTCATCTGCAAATCCTATCGGTGTTAGCCCATCTACAACCCCGTGACCTACACCATTTCCACTCTTACTATCCAGAGGTGACTGCGAGACTGATGGCGCCCCCTCACCGATCTCACTTTTTATAACCGGTTGATTAATCACTGGGGATACAAACTTGGCAAGAGTAGGATTTACTTCACTTAATGGGGTATGCCGAGGTAAAATTCCCTGATCATCTAAGAGTTGAGCTTCATGGTCTGATACCCCAGCTTCAGATGCTTTTTCTTCAGGGATAAATACCCCATGAGGCTCTCTTTCTTCATTAGCTCTTATCATCTACTACTTCTCCTTCAACTGGCTCCTCTGATGATGGAGTCTCTGAAGAAGAGCTGTCAGCTGAATCCTGTGTCTCGGCAGGATTTGCTTTCGCCATTGCCTCACCGATTTTTTGAAGACTTTCTGAGAGCTCTGAAGTCTTTTGCTCGATATCTGACTTTGAACCAGACTCCAGAATATCTTTAAGGGCTTTTATCTTTTCCTCGATCTCGGTCTTAAGACTATCCTCGATTTTACCCTCTGCGTCTTTTAGAGACTTCTCAGCAGTAAAGATAAGTGAATCAGCCATGTTCTTTGCCTCAATTGACTCTTTCTTCTCTTCATCCTCTTTCGCATGAAGCTCAGCGTCTTTGGTCATCTTCTCTACTTCTTCTTTTGAAAGTCCAGTTGAGCCTGTGATCTTGATACTTTGCTCTTTTCCTGATGTCTTATCCTGAGCTTTTACATTCAAAATACCATTTGCATCGATATCAAAAGTCACCTCAACCTGAGGAACACCTCTAGGAGCTGGTGGGATACCATCGAGAACGAATCGACCAAGTGACTTGTTGTCAGCTGCCATAGGTCGTTCACCCTGAAGAACATTGATCTCAACCTGAGTCTGATTATCCGCTGCAGTTGAATATACTTGTGATTTTGATGTTGGGATAGTGGTATTTCGAGCAATAAGTGCAGATGAAACACTTCCAAGCGTCTCAATACCAAGTGTTAATGGCGTAACGTCAAGCAAGAGCACATCTTTAACGTCGCCTGAAAGTACGCCGCCCTGAACTGCTGCTCCGATAGCTACTACTTCGTCTGGATTAACAGACTTGTTAGGCTCTTTTCCAAAGAATTTAGAAACTGTCTCAACGATCTTTGGCATGCGCGTCATACCTCCAACCAAGACTACTTCATCAACATCTGAAGCTTTAATACCAGCGTCTTTGATAGCTTGCTCAACTGGCTTGAGTGTCTTTTGTACGAGCGAATCAACAAGCTGTTCAAGCTTTGCCCTTGTCAAAGTAAGTGTCAGGTGAAGTGGACCATTGGCACCCTGTGTGATAAATGGCTGATTGATTTGAGCTTCTTGACTACTTGAGAGTTCAATTTTTGCTTTCTCAGCTGACTCTTTAAGTCTTTGAAGTGCCTGTGGGTCTTGTCGAAGATCGACGTTGTTCTCTTTCTTAAATTCGTCAGCAAGATAATCGATCAAAACCTGATCAAAATCATCTCCACCAAGATGTGTATCACCATTAGTAGACTTAACCTCAGTTACGCCGTCTCCAAGTTCAAGAATTGAAATATCGAATGTACCTCCACCAAGATCATAGACAGCAATAGTCTGAGCTTCTTTTTTATCAAGACCATACGCAAGCGCTGCAGCTGTAGGCTCATTGATAATACGCATCACTTCAAGTCCTGCGATCTCTCCAGCCTGCTTTGTAGCCTGCCTCTGACTGTCGTCAAAATATGCAGGAACTGTAATAACAGCTTGTGTAACTTTTTCTCCGAGATAGTTTTCAGCATCTGCCTTGATCTTTTGCAGAATCATTGCGGAGATCTCTTGTGGGGTGTATGTCTTTCCATCAACCTCAACGATAGCCATATCATCTCTACCAGACTTTACAACGTATGGGAGTAGCTTCATGTCATTTTTGACTGTTGGGTCAGACAACTTTTTACCCATAAGTCTCTTTACTGATGAGATGGTCTCCTTAGGCTTTAATACCATCTGACGCTTTGCTACATCTCCAACGACGTGTGTCTTTGGATCCACAACTGATGGAATAACATTACGGCCTTCTGCTGAGTGGATCACCTTTGGCGATCCGCCTTCCATAACAGCCACACATGAGTTTGTTGTACCTAAATCAATACCAATTATTTTTGCCATAATTTTATTTTCCTTTTCCCACAATTACTTGTGCGGGTCTAAGCAATATATCATGCAACAAGTAGCCTTTGCGCACCTCTTGTATGACAATTCCTTCTTTTCCTTCAGCTGTCGACACAACTTCCATTTGGTTAGGATCGAAATCCTCTCCAACAGTCTCAAGAGCTAGAACACCTTCGCTTTTTAAAATATCTTTGCACTGATTAATTCCCAGAACCAGACTCTGATTTGGCTCGTGATGATTTGCTAATTCCAATGTATCCAAAACAGGTAGAAATCTCAAGAGCAAATCCTTATTTGCACTCACAATTATATTACGCCTGTCATCTCGAACTCTCTTCTCAAGATTTTGATAGTCAGCAAGAGCTCTTTTGTATTTATGCTCCCAATCAGATACTTTCTCTTCTTCTCCATCAAGAACTCCCTCTTCTATTACTTCCTCTTCCAGATCTAAATTTTTTACGTCGTCGTCATTCATACTTATTTTACTCCCCATTTGCCATTTGCCATTTGCCATTTGCCATTTGCCATTTGCCATTTGCCAAGCCTACCAACCCTTTGCAACTGATTCAATAAGATCTCCAAAGTATCGCACAGTTGGGATAACTTGTGTGTAGTTAAGCCTGACTGGACCAATAACTCCTATATCTCCAGATACATGCAGTGGAGTCTCAAAGTGCGTATAGACAAAACTATATGGACCTCGAAGTCTTGCACCAAGATCATCACCCATAACAACGTGAATCTCTTCATCGTCGCCTTGCATTCTCTTGCACATATCCAAGAACCATTCGTATTCATCCAATGCTGAAAGAAGAGTCTTTGTGATATCGATATCATAGAACTCTGGCATCTCAAGAATATTTGCATACCCTGAAGCATAAATATTACCTTCAGAAGTCGCTATGAATGCAAGTGCACCGGTCTTATCTGCGAGAGACTTTGTAGCCTCTTTCAAAAAGCGTTGCATTTGCTCACGATAATCCCAAACTTTCTCTTTAAGAGCTACTTCTTCAACAGTTGAGAGCTCTTTTTCTTTCATCAACTCACGAACATAAAATCTCATCCCTTTTGGAGATGGCGCTCTTCCAGCTGACGAGTGGGGCTTATGAAGATATCCTGACTCAGTGAGACGGACCATCTCATTCCTAATCGTCGCAGGAGAGGCGCTCAAATTATATTTTTTCTCGAGAGTCTCTGATCCTACTGGTTCTGCCGTGTTAATGTACTCCTCAATGATCGCTCTTAAGATTTCGATCTGTCGCTGCGTTAAATTGTGCATGAACTTTTATCTCTTCCGGGCCTGAATTAGCAGTATAGTAACATGACTGCTATTCCTTGTCAAGACATTATTTTACAGCAAAATAGCATCTTTCTTGCCTCGATTAGACAAATATCCTAGACTGTCTTTATGCGAAGAAAAAAAAGATTCCTACCATTCCTAGTCTTAAGCATCCTCTCACTTGTAACTCTTCTCATCCTTATTTTTACAACAAGTCCTAGTGCTGAGGTTTCACTTGGACCAATTACCCTAAACTATTCTTTGATCATACTTCTCCCACTTCTTTCACTCACATTCTTTCTTCCCTCATATGTTTTAAAGAATAAGATTCATGGGATTCTGTTAAGCATCTTCGTAGCTTTTTCCCTCCTTTTTAGACTACAGGGACTTACTCATCCCATCTTTTTCCTCCTGCTTCTCGCAATTCTATTGACTCTCGAACTTCTTTTCACAAAAAAACGTGCCTAGACCTACCACTGTCAGCTAAGTTGCTCGAGGCTAATTACTCTGATACAATCTGCATATTATGAATAAGTTCTATATCACAAGCGCCATTCCATACGTGAACGGCAAGCCCCATATTGGCCACGCACTTGAATACTTTCAGGCAGACACCGTCAAAAGATTTCATCAACTTCTTGGAGAAGAAACACTTCTTCTCTCTGGGGCAGATGAAAATGCGCTTAAAAATGTACAGGCAGCAGAAAAAGAAGGTACAGAGACTCAAGCATTTCTAGACAAAAATTCGAAGGTATTTAAAGATGCATTCAAAACACTCGGTGTTGAGCTCGATATCTTTCAAAGAGGATCAGACAAAGAAAAACACTGGCCAGGAGTCCAAAAACTCTGGCAGCTTTGCCTTGACAATGAAGATATCTATAAAAAAACTTATGAAGGACTTTACTGTGTTGGCTGTGAGAGTTTTAAAATAGAAAGTGAGCTAACCCCAGATGGACTATGCCCAGACCATCTTAAGAAACCAGATCTCGTAAAAGAAGAGAACTATTTCTTCAAACTATCTAAGTATCAGCAACAAATTATTGATCTCATTGAATCTAACACTCTGAAAGTCGTCCCCGAGAATAAGCGACAAGAAACGCTCTCATTTATCAAATCTGGCCTTGAAGATTTTAGTGTCTCAAGATCTGTTACACGTGCTCGCGGCATAGGAGTCCCTGTCCCAAATGATGATACACAGGTCATGTATGTCTGGTTTGATGCGCTCACTATTTATATGACAGGAATTGGATTTGGAACAGATGAAGAAATGTGGAAAAAGTGGTGGCCTGCAGATGTACACGTTATCGGAAAAGATATTAATAGATTCCACACAGTTTACTGGCCAGCTATGCTACTTTCAGCTAGCTTACCACTTCCAAAGACCATTCTTATTCATGACTTCATTATTAGTGGTGGTCAAAAGATGAGTAAGACTCTTGGCAATGTCATTAATCCGTTCGATATGATCGATCAATTCGGCCTTGAACCATTTAGATACTTTCTCCTATCCCAAATGCCGATCAACGATACCGGAGATTTCACAGTAGAGAGATTTAAAGAAGTATTCCAAGCAAATCTAGCTAATGGTCTTGGTAATCTTGTAGCTAGGCTCGCCAAGCTAGCAGAGAATAACGCGATTACACTTGAAGATCGACCTCTCTCAATCGATTCCGAGATAACCAGTGCGCTTGAAACATATAATTTCAGCCTTGCGCTTGAGTCTCAATGGAAAGCTATTACTATTCTAGACAAAAAATTAAATGATTCAAAACCTTGGACACTTTCACCATCTGAGGCGACCCCGATACTCATTGAAATTGCATATGGAATCCGTATGATTGCCTACAATCTTATGCCATTTATGCCTGAGACGGCAAAGAGGATCCTTGAGCAATTTAGTGGCGAGATCAAAGCCCAATCCCCACTATTCCCTCGCATATCTTAAGAAAAAAGCACCGGAAGGATTGCTCAATAATAATTCTCATCCGCACTAGTGCAAATGACAACTCTATTGATCCTCACGGTGCTTGTTGTGCCAATTACGGCAAATTATTTTCGCTTTTTCAGCTCGTCCTTGACCAGCTGGTCGGCGTCTGCAGTGTTCCCTTCTGCCAGAAGACCAGCTGCGCCACTGCGCTTTAGAAATGCGCAGAGTGCTGTGTCGTTCGTGAAACTCTGAGTTGTTCTTCGATAGACACCGCAGGCCTTAAATCGCCTGATGATCTCCTCACATGAGAGTTCTTTGCCCTCCAGATCGTCATCCCCCTGATCAGGCTCGAGACCTTCAAGACTCCTCAGTGCCACTCGCATTGAAGCAGGTGGCAATTGAAATCTGCTCCTTCTCTGAGCTACCATTGCTGGCTCCTTTCGAAGCTTGAAAAAAAACAAGTCAACGTATGACTGACCAGATTATACTGAAACATATAATAAATTTCAAACTATAAGCCTCCCGCCCCTTTATACTAGATACAAAATACTCTATACTTGGTGAATGATCGACGTTCATTGCCACCTCAACTTTCACTCATTTGAAGAAGACTATGATGCTGTTATCAAGTCCGCACTTGGAAAGGGCTTAACGCGAATTATCAATGTGGGTACAAAAATCGACTCGAGTCAGTGGGCGGTTGATCTTTCTAAAAAATATCCAGAGCTCTATGCGATTGTTGGTGTACATCCACATCACGCAGATAAAGTCGGTATGAGCGATGACTGGCTATCAGAGCTTGAAACAATTGCTAAAAATGACAAAGTTGTAGGCATTGGCGAGATTGGTCTTGATTACTTCAGCTATAAATCAAATGGCGTGACTGATCCTCAATTGCAAAAAGAGATGTTTGATCTTCAGATCGAACTTGCCCATAAACTAGGTCTTCCAATTCAAATCCATAATAGGCTCGCAGGCGAGGATGTTATCGCTATGCTTAAAGAGCGAAAGCATCTTCTTCAAGCTGCACCTGGCATGTTCCACTGCTTTGCTGGGACAAAAGAGGTCCTTAAAGATGCACTTGATCTGGGATTCTTCATCGGCTTTGATGGCAATAGCACCTATCCAGGTCTCGCACCAAAAGAGACAGTCGAGCTTTCCGAGTTAATCAGCCTCACCCCACTTGAGCGAATTGTAACTGAAACTGATAGCCCCTACCTGACACCAATCCCACATCGCGGAGAAAGAAATCTCCCAGAGTACGTAATGCTTGTCGGAGAGCACATTGCTAAAGTCAAAGATGTGCCATTTCAGCACGTAGTAGAACAAACAACGCAAAACGTCTATACTATCTTTAGTAAATTAGGCTAATTATGACTTCATATTTTGACAGACTCTTTCGCCGTTACCCAATAAAGTCTACTCGATCACTTGAGATACTTCCTGGATTTATTTCATGGACTGTCATTCTTTTCCCTATTTGGGGCTCACTCCTCATTCCAACACAGCTTGCATACTTCATTCTCTTTTTTGATGTTTATTGGTTCTACAAGTCCTATTCACTTGTGGTCAACGCCTACAGATCTTCGCGTAAAATTAAACAGGCAGAAAGAGAGAACTGGCTCAAAAAGGCTGAGCACCTACCGAATTTTGATAAAGTGACCCATCTTCTGATCATCCCTAATTACAAAGAGAGTGTTGAAAAAATGCGAACGACTATCGAGCACCTAGCAGCACAAACCTTGTCCCCAAAAAAACTCCACGTCGTCCTTGCGATGGAAGACCGAGAGACTGAGGCTCGTGGCAAAGCGGGGGAAATTATCAAGGAGTTTAAGGGTGTCTTTGGAAGTATTTTTGCCACATATCATGTCGACGCGCCTGGTGAGATCAAGGGCAAATCCTCAAATGAAGCATTTGCAGGAATTGAGGCTCATGACACACTCTATGTAAAAGGCAAATATGATATCGACTATGCGACAGTCTCATCTGTTGACGTTGACTCAATTTTCGATAAGCAATTCTTTGCTTATCTCACATATAAATTCTTGAGTGATGATATGCGTTATAACAAGTTCTGGCAATCAGCTACAGTCTTTTATAACAATGTCTGGCAAGTCCCAGCACCGATCCGTATTCTCTCATTCTTCGGTAGTCTTTGGAGAACTTCAATGCTCGTTCAGGGAGACAGACTGATCACACAATCAACCTATACTCTCTCACTCAAACTTTTACGTGATATTGGATTCTGGGATGTGGATGTTATTCCTGAAGACTACCGAGTCTTTTTCAAAGCATTCTTTGCAAAGAAAGGGCAGATCTGGACAGAGCCAATTTTCCTCAAGACATCAATGGATGCTGCATTTTCCAAAGGATATATCAATAGTTTGAAAAACAAATACCACCAGGAGCGACGCTGGTCATGGGGAGTATCTGACGATCCGCTCTTTATTAAGTGGTGGTTCACTATCCCAGGCGTACCATTTATCCGTAAAACTTCGATGATCTATCATGTAGTTCTGGACCATCTCCTTTGGCCAGTCAATTGGTTTATCATCACTGTCGCAGCCAACATCGTACCGTTCATCAATCCAACATTCTATCGAACTTCCCTTGGCTATTCCCTTCCCCATATTGCAGGCTTCATCCTTACCTCAACTATTCTTGCTATCGTTGCACTTATGTTCATTGACTATAAGAATAGACCCGAGAATACTCCTTTGCCTTTGCGAAGAAAGATCTTCTTCCCTTTTGAATTTATCTTAATGCCAATAGTTGGCTTTTTCCTTTCTGCACTGCCTGCCCTTATCTCCCACACCCAACTTATGTTTGGGAAAAGAATGGAGTATAAAGTCACAGATAAAGCATGATCAAAAGAACTCACGCACTCCTCTATACTTTAGAGAGGTCAAAAATGTTTTGGACCATCTTTCTTTCTTCTTTGGTCTTTTTTATCCTCAGACTTCCCTCACTCTTTGAACCAAATTGGTATGGAGATGAAGGAATATATGAAGTAATTGGGAAAGCAATATCTGAGGGAAAAATTCTTTATCTCCATATTTGGGACAACAAGCCGCCCCTCCTCTATGCAACATATGCAATTTTTCATGGTGACCAATTTTGGGCGAGATTGCTCTCGCTTCTTTTTGGACTTGGCGCGATTATCACACTCTTCTTTCTTGCAAAGAAATTATTCAAGGAGCTCGTACCCACAGTAATTGCAACAGGGATATTTACCATTCTCTTAGGCTTACCTTTTCTTGAAGGCAACATTGCTAATGCTGAAAATTTCATGCTTTTCCCAGTTATCCTCGCAGGATTTATCTGCTTTACTCATGTTGAAAAAACAGCAAAGAAGAAGCCACTTTTCCTTGCTGGGATCCTCCTTGGCATTGCTTTTCTTTATAAGATAGTAGCAATCTTTGACCTAGCAGCACTGGTAACGTTTCTCTGCCTTTATTATCTTCCTGAAAAAAATATTTTAGATTTTAGAAAATATCTTTCCCAAATGGCAACCAAGGTTGGATTGCTTGTCGGGGGATTTCTCATACCATTTGCCATCTCTTGTCTTTATTTTCTCAGCAATGGTGGGCTGCAAGCATATTTTCAAGCTATCTTTTTTAGCACTGTTGGATATGTTGGCTACAATAATGTACTTATCATCCCACAAGGCCTTCTCATCGCAAAGCTCATCCTTCTCGTCTTTGCAGTTCTCATACTTTTGAAACTAAAGAAAAAACTCCATCCATCACTTCTTTTTATTTTTACCTGGGCGGCGTTCTCACTTTTCAATAGCTTCTTTTCACAAAGACCATATACACACTACCTGCTCGTACTTATACCAACATTCTCACTTATTGCTGGCTCTGCTTTCTACCGTAATGGACTACGAAAAATCTCACTTATTATTGCGTGTATTATCGCGGTGATTGGACTCTATTTCTTCAATCATTGGAGCATAACGAAAACTGTTGGCTTCTACACAAATTTTTCTCAATTCGTTGCAGGTCAAAAAACCTTACGCGAGTATCAAAACTTCTTTGATAGAAGAGCACCTAAAGACTATGAAATAAGCAGATATATTAACGCTCATAAAAAATCTGGTGAAAATATTTATATATGGGGAAATTCTGCACAGCTATATGTCATGACCGACACGCTTCCACCTGGCAGATTTACTGTTGCATATCACGTAGGCGGTGACACAAATCATCTTGAGGAGACAAGGAAAGCGATCGCACAAGCCAACCCTCAATTTATCGTTGTCCAACAGGGAATGACAATGTATCCATTCTCGCTGTATAATTACCAGCATGCTATCACGATTTCTGAAAACATCATCTATGAACGAGTTCGTTAAGCACATCTCCTCAGATAGAATTCTTTCATATGGAGTGATCCTTTCACTGGTGATCCTCTTTGTCACTCTCATGTATATCGCTTTTTTCTACCCATCACTTCCACCTGTCTTGCCAATCTTCAACCAATTACCCTGGGGCATCGCAAGACTTGGCGGAAAAATACTTATTTTTCTACCAACACTTCTTGTCCTAATGATAATTATCATTAATGTTATTTTTGCCAGATTTATATATGAACGAATGCCACTAACAACGAGGATGCTCTACATCACAACGACATTGCTTTCTTTTTTTACTCTTTATTTCTCAATCAGAATTATTCAACTGATTATCTAATATGGATATTTATACAATCTTACTGATCATCACAACTAGCCTAGGGATTACAGCGGCACTTACCTATATCTTTATCCCACTTATTAAAAAATGGGGACTTGTCGATGACCCAGCGCTCCACAAGCATCCTGCAATGATCCACACAAAGATCATTCCAAGAGCGGGTGGGCTTCCGATCTTTATTGGGATATTTATCTCATGTCTTATCTTCCTTCCGATTACTCAAATCACAATTGGTATTCTTTTGGCATCCTTTCTTGCACTCGTGATGGGACTTATCGATGATAGATATAACGCTCGATCAAAGGATGTATCACCTTACCTTCGATTTGGTTTTAATATTCTTTGCGCTAGTATTGTTGTGTTTAGTGGTATCAGCATTCCATTTATTACACACCCATTGGGGGGCATTCTCCATCTAGATATGCTTATTCCCTTTCTCCCAATTTCATTCGGACAAGTCATCGCTCTCATTTGGATTGTATGGGTCATGAACATGCTTAATTGGAGTAAAGGCATTGATGGACAAATGCCAGGGATTGTTGCAATATCTGCATTTGTAATTGGAATACTTAGCCTCAGAACTCCTCTTATGGATGGAGCTGGGCTCATCGATGCAAGACTTTCTTTTGTGCTTACCGGTGCTGCACTTGGATTCTTGGTATTTAACTTTCACCCCGCCAAAATCTTCCCTGGCTACGGCGCCACCTGCATGTATCTTCTCTTAGCAGTTGTCTCTATCCTCTCGAGTGCCAAACTCGCAACAGCAATCCTTGTCATGGGTGTTCCAACTATGGATGCACTCTTTACTATTTTTAGACGTGTCCTTAGTAAAAGGTCTCCATTTCGTCATGATGACAAACATCTCCATCACATCCTCCTAAAATTTGGATTTGGACAAAGAAAAATTGCATTGTTTTATTGGATAATCTCTGCTATATTTGGCACAATTGCACTAAGCCTTAGGAGCGAGAGCAAGCCGTTTGCTCTCATCTCGCTTGGAGTTATTGCTGGTGGCGGATTACTTTTCTTGCATTTTATAGTACGATATAGACATGAAAAAGACAGCGCGTAATTATCTACGCCTCTTAAGACCACGACAGTGGGTCAAGAACTTTGCCGTCTTTGCTGCTCTTACCTTCAGCGGAGAACTCTTCTCGCCCCTACTTTTCCAAAATGTCCTCATAGGTTTTATTGTATTTTGCTGCATCTCCTCATCAATCTATGTGGTCAATGACATGTTTGATGTAAGCAAAGACAGACTCCACCCTTTTAAGAAAAATAGACCTCTCGCAAATAAAGACATATCACTTCGAACAGGAGCGATTATCGCACTCATTCTTTGTCTTGGTGGTTTGATTGCAAGCTATATTGTCTCACCAGGCTTTTTAATCATCACACTTGTATACCTACTCCTCCAGATCTCATATTCTATGGTACTCAAGCATATAGCAGTAATTGATATTCTCGCGCTTGCCGGTGGATATATTTTACGTGTCTATGCAGGAGAACTTCTTAGCGGATATCATATTTCAGTCTGGCTTCTTCTGACCACCATCTCTCTCTCACTCTTTCTGGCTATTGGTAAAAGACGACGCGAACTGACGCTCATATCCTCTGAGACAGGGAGAAATATAGCTGAGATTAGAAGATCTCTCTCGCACTACTCTGAGAGGCTTCTTGATGTCTATGCATCGATCTTTGCTACATCCACCTTTATCTCATATGCCCTTTTCACATTCCTTGAGAACGCGCGCCAACTTACTGTTACCAACGATATATTCTTCCCAGAATTCCTCCCCTCATATATGCAAAGAAAATGGCTCATGCTGACTATAGCTCCTGTAGTTTATGGACTTATGAGGTATCTTCAGGATATCTATGAAAAGCATGAGGGAGAGAGTCCAGAGAGGGTACTATTCCAAGACAAACCACTTTTTGCGACAGTCCTCATTTGGGCCATCATGACAATAGTTATTATCTACGTCATTCAGGCAGGATGACATCAGTCATTGGTCTAGAGCCTAATGACTAATAGCTAAAGCCCGACCCCCTACTGTTTAGTAGCATACTGACTGCTTACCCATCCAGTAACTCCACTTGGAAGCGTTATCTGATACCAGTCATCAATTTCTGAAAGAATATCAAAGGTTTGTCCTGGAGACACCCTCCCCACCTCACCTGCATTAACATTATTCGAAGCTCTTACACGCAAAAATCCAGTTGGGGTCTGGGAGATCACAATTTTTGAGACAATTGGTGTAGGCGATGCGGAGGGTGAAGCAACCTGTGTCGGAGATGGAGTTAATGAAAGCCCATCTTCATCAACTGATAAATAAACCGATGCGAGAAGTTTGTATCCACCCGGGGTCCTAATTCTCACCTTTTTATCTAGGTACCCGCTTTTGCGAATTAACAACTCATGATCTGAGTCTGTTAACTTATCGATAACAACGGGGGTAAACCCTGATGAAAGATTGTCAACGAGCACCTCTGCTCTTGTAGGAGTAGATACAACGAGTAAAGATGCCTTCTCGCCTGACTTTAGCTGAGATAGCGTAATGATACTTCCCTCGGATGTTGCGCCAGGTCCAAATTTGCGATCCACAACAGTAAGTACAGATTTCGATATTGTGATCTTTTCCTGAAACTCATTTAACGATCCTGTCGTTGGCACAAGGCGGATTGTATACTCACCAGTCTTTAACATGTCTGAGACATTACATTTACATAATGGAGTCTGCCCAATAAGTTTGTCATTAATGTACACCTTGCTTGAAGGAGAAGCAGTAACTTGCAGAGCGCCTTTCTCGTTATTTCGCAATAGAAATGTATTTACAAGAAAAATAATTATAACAATGCAAATAAGTGAGGGGACAACAATAACAATGACTTTTTTCATGCGCTAACTGAAAAATAACTATAGCATAGAAGCTGATTTCTATCTAGAAGACTAGGCAGTGTCTTCTTCAGTGGTCTTAAGAGTCGGAAAGAGCACAATTTCTTTTATCATCCAAGTATTGGTAAAGAACATTACCAGCCTATCGATACCAATTCCAATACCTCCCGTTGGAGCCATCCCATACTCCATTGCAGCTAAAAAGTCTTCATCGATCTTTTGCCCTTCGTCCATGTCTTTTCTGACCGCCTTGGTATCTGCCATAAATCTTTCTCTTTGCACTTGTGGATTTGTTAACTCAGACCAACCATCACAAATCTCTTTACCTCCAATATATCCTTCAAATCTCTCCACCCATCCTGGTTTTGATCGATGTTCTTTTGAAAGCGGACTTATCTCTACTGGATAGTCAATTATCCATGTCGGCTCAATAAGTAGCTCTGGAATAGTATGATCAAAGATTGCAAATATTAATTGACCTTTACTCTCTCCACCTAGTAGCTGCATACCAGGACATTTCGCCTTCGCATAAGCAAGTAATGACTCCTCTGTCTCATTCTCCACATCGAGACCAAGTTTTTCTTTCATGATCACCGTCATCTCAATACGAGGCCATGCCTTTCCAATGTCAATAGTTTTCTCGTCTACCTGCATCGTCGTGTCACCATAGATTTTCTTTGAAAGATGTTTGAAAAGCCCCTCTGCAACATCCATTACCCGGTGATAATCAGCATACGCCTCATACCACTCGATCATTGTGAACTCTGGAGAATGTGTTTGATCAATCCCCTCATTTCTAAAATCCTTTGCAATCTCATAGACTCTCTCATACCCACCAATAATCAATCTCTTTAGATAAAGTTCAACGGCTATTCTAAGATAAACATCCTTATTGAGAGCATTAAGATGCGTGGTGAATGGTTTTGCATTTGCACCACCATACTGTGCCTGAAGCGTTGGTGTCTCTACCTCCCAGAAATTAAGTCCATCAAGATACTCACGAACACCGCTCACTATTTTAGAGCGAATATTGAACCTTTCACGTACTTCTGGATTGATCAGAAGATCAAGATAACGCTGACGATACCGTGTCTCAATATCCTTCAATCCAAACCATGAGCTTGGAAGCTGTCTAATAGATTTTGATAATAGAGTATAAGCAGTTGGAGCAATAGAGATTTCACCTGCAACTGTTTTCATGACCTCACCTTCAACGCCAATAATGTCGCCGATGTCTAGCAGGGATAGATTTTTAAAAGCTTCAACTCCCAAGAGATCTTTTCTGAAGAAAAGCTGGATCTTGCCACTCTCATCAACGAGATCAGCAAACGCGATATTGCCGTGCTCACGAAATGAGAAGAGCTTGCCAGCTGACTTAACTACACTTCCTTCACTCGCCAAGGCCTGTGCCACCATATGAGTCTTATCATACGAGTGCGCATAAGGATTCCAGCCAAGCGCTTTTATCTTTTCTAATTTTTCTTTTCTAATTTTAATTAATTCTGTATCGTCCATAGGTATATTTTACTGTATCAATACCAAAAAACATAGTATCGATCATCTACACTATTTTTTTTGCAAATCCTGACATAAAACTTATAGCCATCTTGCCCAAATCCTCAACATTATATCCGCCCTCCTGGATGATGAGGGATGGCACATTAAGCCCTGCAATTTGATTGGCCATTTTTTTATAAAAAGGTATCGTAAGCTTAAATCCGCCTATTGGATCCTTCTCATAGGTATCAAATCCTAGGGAGATCACCAGAAAATCAGGCTGAAATTTCTTAACATTGTTAATTGCTTTCTCAAGCGTACCCATGTATGTCTCATCATTCACGCCAAGTGATAAAGGATAATTTTTAGTATACCCTAAGCCTAATCCTCTACCTCTCTCATTTGAAAATCCACTAATATAGGGAAATTTCACTTTAGGATCTGCATGAATTGAGACGTATAGAATATCATCTCTATCATAGAACATTGCCTGAGTGCCATTCCCATGGTGAAAATCTACATCCAATATTGCGACTTTTCCCGTTTTGGAAAGATAGTTCGCGGCAATTGCAGCATTATTGAAATAACAGTATCCACCCATTGCATTGCACTCGGCATGATGCCCCGGTGGACGACATAGTGCGTAGACTTGCGTATCTACGCCTCGAGCGATCATCTGAGCCCCTGTCAGCGCAACATCAACTGATGTGCGCGCTGCTTGATATGTGCCTTTTACAACTGGCGCATATGTATCTCTCATAAAATATGATGGATACAATATCTGATCTTTTTTAAGCAAGCTTGATCTGTCAGAGAGAAATTCAATGTATGCATCATGATGAAGACTGCGAATATTATTTATCGAAAATCTCTTCGGCATGATAAATTCATACCCACCGTCCTGTGTGATTGCGTCAACAATAGACTGCAGTCGCTCAGGCTTTTCAGCATATGACTCTCTTACCCCATCATATATCTCATATGAAGGGTTATGACTTAAATGTTTCTTTGTATAAATTACTTTCATGTTCGTACCTTTCTGCTCGCAAGCCGGCCGGACTTACAAGCAATAGATTATTTTGCCCCCTCCTGAGAGCGTACTGCATTTACCATAAGAGCTGTCAGAGCTCTCGGATAAAGTGCATCAGATTCTGCCTTGCGAACTACATTTAAAGTAAAATCGCGCAGCAGCCCATCTGACATTTCTCCGTCATTTACCACGACGTTCTGTTCTAGAACCTGCTGAAATGTTCTCCCTGAGTATTCTCTTTCTGGAATACTAAACCCTGCTTTATATGCTGGGATATCAGATCGAGATCCAAAATTGCACTCTGCAACAATCGTTGGAAAATCGGAAAGATCTGTAAACACCTGTCCATTAAGAAATGCAATCGTCGCTGCATTAAGTCCCCGTCTTCTCATTGATGGATGAACTGCCCACTCAGTATTTTCAACTAAGCTGATTGGGCTCCCGTCACTTTCCCTGAACTGAAGACGCTCAGCTGTTGCCGCACTGACGAGCTTCCCTGTTGCCCTGTCAGAAATGCCGCTAAACCAAGTCTGACGATCATTGGGATCAACTCCGTCCTGAGCATGTAGTGTGTTCTGCAACGCAACAATTCCCTCCCTTGTCCAACCAAACGTATTCCCCCACAGCTCGTGGAGATCGCTAATCTGGGCATCTCGAATATTTGTTTGCAGATCAAAATTTGGGAAAACTGGCGCATAAAGCTCGACCACTCCCTCAGCTCTAGCTCTTGAACTTGTCAGATCTGTCTCACGTATTATATTCTCAACTGAGTGAAGTGGCACTCTATCCTCTCGATTCTTCGCGAGTCCGATCAGCCAAAGATCATCTGTCCTTGTTCCTTCAAGCTGAAATGCTATCTCAATATCGTCCAAAATAGTATCATCTGTTTGAGCAGCCTCTCTTAAGACTTCTCCGTTAATCAAGCTGCGAAATACCGCTCTACTCCTATCCTCATGATCTGAAACCTCTTTCAGCATCTCAAAGCCTTCTACGAGTTCGTGCAATTCTGATACTGGACCATATTGATATGTCCAGTATGCCCTCTCATCGCTTCTCTGCACGTCTACTCCTAGCGCTCCGACGCTTGATATCATACCTGTTTCATTTTCTATCATAATTTATATACACCTCCTTTCCCACAAAAAAACCCCTCTTTCAAGGGGTCTATTTCACACGAAAAAGAGCCCCTCTTACGAGAAGTTCTTTTTTGACTTAGATGAAATTATTTGTGTTCGCATAGGTTTACTAAAAGTGATTATCATAAATATCTCTGATTTTGTCAAGAACTACTCAATAACAACTTCAGGTTCGGGCACAAATCCGAACGTTTTTTCAAATGAATTTGAGATCTCATGTATTAATTCTTTGACATCCTCTGCTCTAGCATGATCAACATTACTAATATAGTTTGCATGCTTTTCAGATACCTGTGCTCCGCCGATTCTCTTACCTGCAAAGCCAAGTCTATTAATAACATATCCTACTGCGATCTTTCCATGCCACTTTGTCTCAGACTGCTCCCTAATATCTGGCCAAACAGCAATGATTTTTTGAACATGGGCAGTATCAACGATATTCTTAAAGACAGACCCGCACGATGGATATTCCAACGGGTGATTCTTTTTTCTATATAAAATATTTGCATCATAAACCTCTTGTGCTTTTACAATCTCATCTGGTGTAGCCTTTTTCAGCTGAAATGTTACTGACACAATCACCGAATCTGGGTGATGTTTAAAAAAACTGTCTCTATACCCAAACTCACATTCCTCATGTGAATATTCTTTCACCTGCATTTCGGGGTCTGACATATTTACCGCCTTAACCAAGAGAACGGTATCTTTAATTTCTGAACCAAAGCACCCTGCATTACCCCGTACTGCACCTCCCACGCTACTAGGTAGACCACCCGCCCACTCAAGTCCTATGAGCTCATTGTCAAAAGAAAATTTAATCAAACTATTAAATGCCTCACCTGCAAAGGAAGTAATGCTATCTTCATAGACCTCAAAGCTTGATCCGTCTCCATTGAGCCAGAGGGTGATACCTGTAAAAGGCTGATCTGGAATAAGAAGGTTGGCACCCAGGCTAAGTACCCTAACTGGGAACTCACTATGCTCATGCACAAATCGAAATGCGTCCTTAATATCTGCGGCATTATTTACCTCAAGAAGAAATCTTGTTGTTCCTCCGATTTTGTAGAACGCTATTGTCGATAAATCAACATTTTCTAAAACTTTCATGATTAATCAGAGTATAAACGAAAAAGAGGATCTTTAATACTATTTAACGGAGACGACGGTATAGATAATTTTTCCTGCTGGAGCCTGAACTTCAACTGATTCTCCAACTTTTTTACCCATCAGCGCCTTGCCAAGAGGTGACTCATGCGAGATCTTCTTCTCTGCTGGATCTGCCTCCCACTCACCAACAACTCTATATATCTCATGAGTGTCGTCAATTTTAAGCGTTACTTCAGATCCAAGATCAACAGCTGATGAACTCGTCTTTGTATCTTCAATTAAAGTTACCTGTTTTAACATCTCCTCAAGCTCATCGATTCTTCCATCGATGAATGCAAGCTCTTCTCGAGCAGCAACATACTCAGCGTTCTCAGAGAGATCGCCTTGATTGCGAGCATCAGTTACGCGAGTAACGACCTCTGGTCTCTTAACCTTAGAAAGCTCATCATGCTCTTTCTGAAGATCTACGAGACCGTTTTTTGTGAGATAAATTTTCTTTGAATCCATAGTATTTAATAAAAATTCTCTCCTGCAAAGGAGAGAGCTTTGAATTGATTTTCAGTGAAAGTATATGGAAAATACAGACCCTTGTCAATAACTTATAGAATATACTTATAGGAGTCCACCTGCTTTTTTATAACGCTGCATGATACTATTATTCCTCTTCTTTGGATAGAAAAATAGGGTGTGCAGGCTTGTCTGACTATCACCAGCATGAAGGTTCATAAAGTACTTTGAGGCATATTTGATAATAATTTCTAAAGGATCAAAAATTCTTTCGAATAGACTTTGCCTAGTCTCTTTCATCGTCTGAAAACGTTTTCCAGCTTGGCAGATATAGCTATATACCCATGTGTTTGCATTCAAGAAATCAGAGTAGCAAGAGTCCCTACTAAACAATGGGATCATTTGAGCGATCTCTCTTGCCGTGTAGATGTTTTGCCTTTCTCCAAAACTGCCCATCCCGTCTCTATCACAAAACATGTTTAGACAAATTCTATTTCTTACCTCGCTTGAGTTCCTCTTCCTTCGAACACCGACTGCTGAGAGAAAACAAAGAGCAAGGGCTCTTGTAAGAAAAAGCGAACCCGTCTTAGTAACAATAAGAAAATCTATATCATCATCCCCGGGATTCCCCGCAGCAACGCTCCCTGTCAGACCGATAAGGTAAATGCTGGGAATATGGGCGAGGATGCGGGCCGCCCTCCTTGCAAGTATGAGCTTTTCTTCATAGAGGCTTTTCCTTTCTTTGCGCATCGGGATTAATTTATCTTGTCCAATGAGAGCGATATATCCATCTTTCTGAACAATCTCATGTGATAGTTTATTGAGAAGTGAATCAAGCGCATCTTTTGAAATTACCTTATCTGTATGCAAAAAGTAATAAAGCTCATCTCTAGTAAGTGGTGTTGAGAAAATTGAGCTGTAGGCAAGAGTGTCAATAACTGCCTGTCTATTGCCCATACTGTGTGAGGACTTGAAGAACACCTTGAGTGAGAGTCTCAATGGATGACTCTGAAGAAACATTCCCTCTAACTGCATTTCCAAGATATCCATTCATTTGAGCATTAATACCATCATCTGAAGTGTCGCTTGAGAAATATGATGAAGTCGCATATGAAGCCTGGGCAACAAATGGGGCAACCAATGGATTGGATGCTAACGAACTTGCAAGATCACTTCGAGGATATGGTTCGCCAAAGAGTCGGGTCTTAGCAACTTCTGAATAGAATTTTTGCAAAGTCTCTTTTTTTGCAAGATATTGCATAAAAAGCATTGCCTCTCTTTGATGAAGACTCTTTGCCGAAACTCCCTCTGCCCAGTAACTCGCGATTGCCAGCTTTCTTTCTGGAAGATTTGGTACTGGATGTGTCGTAAAATCTAGATCAGGGCTCATTGCCTTAATCGCAAATACATCCCAGGAATATCCAAAATACATAGCGAGATTTCCCTTAGCAAAAGCAGTTAGTGAAGGGTCCATACTAGTATCCCAAGAATTTCCCTCATCTCGAGCAAACGATGTATAGAATTCGAGTGCTTGTGCAGAAGCTGCTTGAGTCTTAGCAAAATTAGAAAAATCAGCACCATTTTGTGCCATCAAGAGTGCGATGATGTCTGGTGCATGAGCGATATTGTCATACGTCCCTAATGCTGCTCCTGATGTTTTTATGACACCTGATTGATCTTTTACTGTAAGATTCTTGGCAATTTGTACAAACTCATCCCATGTCTGCGGAACTGAGTAGCCTGAAGCTTTGAACATTTCAGTATTAACATAAAGCGAAAGCGTATCTACTCCAAGTGGAAGACCATATAAAGCACCATTACGCACCATATCTTGTTGGACTACTGAGAAATAATTCTTCTTAAAATCATCAGGGGGCACCACGCTATCTGAAAGTGGCGACAGATAGTCTTTCATCATCCCCGTCCACGAGTTATGGAACCGATAAATATCAGGACCATTTCCGTTGGAAATTTGCGTTACCAAGCTTTTCCTATAGTTATCAATATCCTTCTTCACATATGTCACAGAGATTGTAGGATTTGCCTTGTGAAAATCATTGATGAGAACATTCATCACTTGCGGATCTTCAAATAGACCCCAGTAGGTTAAAGTCACATTCCCAGCAGGCTTCTCCTTACTGCCTCTTGAGAAGACAAATACTGCTAATAGAGCCATAATAATAATCGCAACAACTCCTATTAGGATATATTTCAATTTTCCAGCTAAAAATGAATCAGGAGGTGGCGGTGGGAGCGGTGTAACAGATGAAACTGGTGGTTGCTCAACCTGCGGAGATGCTGGAGCTGCCTGTACCACTGGTTCCTGTGGCGCTTCTACTGCTTTTTCAGGGCCATATACACCCGTAACTACTTCCTGAACTGGTGCAGGTGCCTGGGGGGCTGTTTCTTTACTGAATAATACTTTTTCGTCCATAGACTCACTAATTATAGTATAATATCACCTATAAGCCTCGCAAACGCATATGAAAAATTCCGCAGTCTCAAAAATTTTTTCTAGTCTCAAAAAAGCACGCCCTGTCATACATACCTGTCTTTGGTTCCTACTTGGTGCATGCATCGGACTCTTCTTTTTTGCTAGCTTTGTTTATATCTATTTTAAGCATACTTATGATAACAAGGTTTATCCTGGTGTAAGTGTCAGCTCAATCGAGCTCGGTGGAAAAACTCAGGACGAGGTTGCGGCATACTTCTCTAAACTAAATGAGCCTCTCCAGAAGAAGCGAATTGTCTTTACCGCAAATGAAAAATCTG
The DNA here is from genome assembly GCA_017991775.1 of Candidatus Levyibacteriota bacterium. GTDB lineage: Bacteria > Patescibacteriota > Microgenomatia > Levybacterales > UBA12049 > JACROF01. The sequence continues at coordinate 67,590 of JAGOPV010000001.1, forward strand.
CAACTGTCTCTGCAAAAGAGCTCGAAATTGGTTACGATGAAAAACTGCTAGCAAAACAGGCATTCAGCATTGGTAGGAGTGGCAATTTCTTTACCGATAGCTATCTTAGCCTTACATCCTACCTTAAGGGAATAGAACTATCCCCCGCCTATCACTTCTCAAGTAAAACACTCGACCCAATCATTAGAGATTTTGAGGAGGCAATCAATATTGCGCCAGTCGATGCTCGCTTTGAGTTTAAAGATGGAAGAGTCACTGAGTTCACGACTGCAAAGAACGGAAGAAGGATTAACCCAGACGACATTGTCTCCTATATCAATGAAAAAGCGGTGCCAACATTAATACAAACCGACACTTTAACGCTAACAGTTCCCATCAAAGTTGAGGTCCTCAAACCGGATGTCACCGAGAATGAGGCAAATAAAATGGGGATAACTGAAAGAATTAGCGTTGGAACATCTCTATTCTTTGGCTCTATTGAGAATAGAATTTACAATCTAACTCTTGCATCATCTCGACTCAACGGCGTTCTAGTCAAACCTGGTGAAGAATTTTCCTTTAACAAGACTATTGGCGATATATCTTCCCTAACTGGATATAAGCAGGCTTATGTCATTCAAAATGGTAAAACTATACTTGGAGATGGTGGGGGTGTTTGCCAAGTCTCAACAACTCTATTCAGAGCACTTCTCAACGCTGGTCTCCCCATTATTGAGAGAAATCAACACGCATACAGAGTTCATTATTATGAGGATGACCTTGGACCTGGAATTGATGCTGCTATCTATACTCCCACTATTGACCTTAAGTTTAGGAATGATACAGGCAACTATATTCTGATCCAAACATCTGTTGATCGAGCGAATATGAAGTTAACATATGAACTCTATGGAACAAGTGATGGAAGAGTTGCCAATATCTCCAAACCAGTTATAGTCTCACAATCGCCAGCACCAGAGCCAGTCTACCAAGATGATCCAACACTGCCAGTGGGACAAGTTAAGCAGATTGATTTTGCTGCAAGCGGCGCAGTTGTCTATTTCACTTACAAAGTAACAAGGGACGGAGAGGTGCTTTCAGATAAAAAATTCAATTCGAATTATAGACCCTGGCAGGCTATCTTCCTACGAGGTACGAAACCTGTCTAGAAAATGGAACACATTTATTCATTAGACAATATCAAAGAACTTCAATCCTCAATTCTAAACCTCTCGAGTGTCGTGCTTGCCGGAGGATGCTTTGACATACTTCATCCTGGTCATATAGCTTTTCTTAAAGCGGCACTCGCACAAGGAGATACGCTCATCATACTTCTTGAATCTGATGAGCAGATTAAAAAATCTAAGGGAGAAGGTAGACCCATTAATTCACAGGCAGTTCGAGCAGAAAATCTTATCTCGAAGACATCGGCAACTGATATTATTTTACTTGAAGGCTCACCTAGCGACAGGGAGTATGACAAAATTGTAACTTTATTAAAACCTGCTATAATCGCAACTACAGAAAATGACCCTTATAAATACCATAAGGAAAGACAGGCTGGGCTGATAGGTGCATCTGTCAAAGAAGTAATCAAAAGGTTGGAGGACTACTCAACAACAAAAATTTTAGAAGAATTATGACAAAGTTTATAATCGGATTTATCATACTCATCGCTGTAATCGCACTAGGATTTACGCTAATTCAAAAAGGCGGAATTCTAGGAAAGAAAACAACTGTGACCTTTGGCAAAGAAAAACTTACGCTGGATGTCGCTGACACTGAGAAGAAAAGACAACTAGGACTTTCATCAAGGAGATCCCTTGGAAAAAATGACGGCATGCTCTTTGTATTCCCGACCTCAGACTATCCAACATTTTGGATGAAAGGCATGTCATTTCCAATAGATATTATTTTCCTAAACGAAAAGAAGGTGGTTACAATTTATAAAAATGTTCCTGCACCAAAAACAACATCCGAAACACCAACGACAACCTATACCCCATCCTCACCTTCAGACAGAGTGATTGAGCTTAAAGCAGGGAGAGTAGATGAATTAGGAATCAAGACTGGAGACTCCATCTCGATCCCTCTATGAACATCCTTGCTATTGAATCCTCCTGTGATGAAACTGGTGCTGCAGTACTCACCCAACACGGAGATCAAATCACAATTCTCTCAAACATTATTTCGACCTCACTTGAGCTCCATGCCAAAACAGGGGGCATTATCCCAGAAGTTGCAGCCCGTGAGCAAGTGAAATTTATCATCCCAGTTATCCAAGAAGCACTAGGGAAGGCATTCTCCTATACCCTCAGTAGCACACCACCACCAATCGATGCAATTGCAGTCACTTATGGCCCAGGACTAATTGGGTCACTTCTTGTGGGAGTAGAGACTGCGAAAACTCTATCATTACTTTGGAATATCCCTATCATTCCCGTTAATCACATGTATGGCCATATTTATGCCAATTTTATACATGGAAAAGGAATTGAATTGCCTGCTATCGCACTTGTTGTATCCGGAGGACACACGGACCTTATCTTCCTCAAGTCACATACTGAAATTGAGCATATTGGCCAAACACGAGACGATGCAGCTGGCGAAGCATTTGACAAGATTGGAAGATTGCTTGGCCTTCCATATCCCGCAGGTCCAACAATCTCAAAGTTAGCAATCAATGGTGACCATACATCATTTAATTTGCCTAGGCCTATGATTGGCTCTCATGATTTTGACTTCAGCTTTAGCGGTCTCAAGACCTCAGTGCTAAATGTCCTAAAAACTCAAAAGCTGGACTTTGCTAACGAAGATTTTGCAATAAATAATCAGCAGGTCCTAAGTGATCTCTGCGCTAGCGTACAGTATGCCATCGTCAATGTCTTAACAAGAAAGACACTCAAAGCAGTTGAGAAATATCGACCAAAGACTCTCCTCGTTGGTGGAGGTGTTGCAGCCAATACTGCGCTAAAAGAATCTCTTACCTCAGCAATAAAAAATGACTGGCCTGAGATAGTCATCCACATTCCAGATCGATCACTCTGCACAGATAACGCAGCGATGATTGCAGCCCACGCTTTCTTCCTAACCCCACAAAAGGATATAAACACAATTACAGCCGCGCCTGGACTAAGCTACATCTAGCCCAAAAAGGTATGCTACAATACCTAGATGAATGAAATCCTGCCATTGTTCATTGGTTTTTTTATAAGCATAATAGTTATTCTCCTCTTTGTTAATTACAAACTAAACTCACTTAAAAAACCAAAAGAAGACCAGGCAACTCTTGAGTGGCTTAAATCAATGCAAGTAAGCATTGAGACAACTAACAAAACGCTAAATTCTGCACTTAGCTCTAATACCAATCAGATGGTCCGAACACTTCAGGAAAATTCCAAGCAGCTCAATGATCGACTCGATAAAGCTGCCAATGTAATAGCAGGTGTTGGAAAAGAAGTTGGACAAATGAGTGAGATTGGACGCAGTATGAAAGAGCTGCAAGATTTTCTGAAAAGCCCAAAACTTCGCGGCAATATCGGCGAAGAAATCCTCAAAGATCTGATCGGACAACTTTTCCCAAAAAATAGCTTTCATCTTCAGTACCAGTTCAAATCTGGTGTAAAAGTTGACGCAGCAATTCAAACGGGAGCCGGAATACTTCCAATCGACTCAAAGTTCCCAATGGAATCATTTCAGAGAATGGTCAAAAATGATGCTACGGTCCCAGTCGAGTCACTCAAGAAAGAATTCATACGAGACGTGAAAGAACATATCGACACAATCTCTAAAAAATATATCCTGCCCGATGAAGGCACAATGGACTTTGCCCTCATGTATGTTCCAAGCGAGTCAGTATTTTATGAAATTTGTAATCTTCCAGAGATCCTCAATTTTGCCAAGAAGTCGAGAGTCTACGTGGTCTCGCCAAGCACTCTCTATATTCATCTTCAGACAATCCTCCTCTCATTTGAAGGAAAAAAGATTGAGTCACGATCTAAGGAAGTCTTCCGACTACTTCGCACAATACAACTAGAGTATGGAAAAGTTGAAGAAAGTATGGGCGTCCTTGGCAAACATCTTAATAATGCAACATCACAATTCTCAAATGTTTCGACCGGATTTACTCAGATAGGTAATAAGCTTCAAACCACCAATCTTCTTGAGAAGGAAGTCGTCGAAGAACTCCAGTCCAAATAGAACAATCACCTACTTTTTGTTATGCTACAATTGGTCACATGGCAACTCTCAACGATCAACAGCTAGAAGCTGTCTCACATGGAACTGGACCACTATTGATTATTGCAGGTGCAGGAACTGGCAAGACAACAGTTGTCACAAAGCGGATCGAACATCTGATCTTAGAAAAAAACGTTTCTCCTTCCAACATCCTCTCGCTCACATTCACGGAAAAAGCAGCTGCGGAAATGCAGACAAGAATTGATGAGATCATGCCTTATGGATATGCAGATATGTGGATTGAAACATTTCATGCATTTTGCGATAGACTTCTTCGCGAAAATGCCATCCATATAGGACTTAGCCCGACCTACCAACTCATGACTGAAGCCCAATCGCTTCTTTTTCTTAAGAAAAATTTATTCTCTTTAAATCTGACCTATTTTGCTCCTTTAGGAAATCCTACAAAATTTCTCCAAGGACTCGTCCAGCATTTTAGTCGACTTAAAGATGATGATATATCCCAAGAGGACTATGCCAAATTCTCACAAGATTTCTCAAGCGATACATCCAAACTTCCTGATGAAATCGAGAAAATAGGAGAACTATCTCAGGCATATGCTCTCTACGAAAAACTAAAAGCAGAGAATGATGTGATGGACTTCTCAGACCTTATTTCCAACTCTCTAAAGTTATTAAGAGAAAGACCTCACATCCTTAAGAAGTATCAAGAAAAATTTAAGTTCATCCTCGTTGATGAATTTCAGGATACTAACTATGCACAAAATGAACTTGCAATTCTGTTAAGTGGTGAGGAGAAAAATATCACGGTTGTTGGAGATGATGATCAAAGCATCTACAGATGGCGGGGTGCAGCTCTCTCTAACATGCTCCAATTTAGATCACACTTCCCCGATGCGAAGGTGGTATCTCTAACAAAAAATTATCGTTCAAGTCAGACAATCCTAAATGGAGCATATAAATTGATCCAGAATAATAATCCATATCGACTTGAAGTAAAAGAGGGCATAGATAAAAAGCTTAGATCAATGGTAAAAATGGAAGAAAATAAGATCGAGCTCATTGTCGCTCGATCAGGCGATGAAGAAGCTGAGCAGATAGTTAAAAAAATTATTGAACTAAAAAAGACTAATGGATTTGCAAATAGAGATTTTGCAATTCTTGTTCGAGCAAACGATCACGCTACTCCTTTTCAAAGAACTCTCGATAGGGCTCAGATTGAGTATCAATTTCTTGGTCCAACAAAGCTATATGAACAAGCTGAGATAAAAGACCTTATCGCCTTTCTTCACGCACTCATAAATTTTGACGACAACTCATCCCTCTATAGAGTCTGTACGATGCCAATTTTCGATCTCGACGCTAGAGATATCACGATGCTCCTCACATACACCAGGTCTGAGAATCTCACACTTTTTCAAGCACTTGAAAGACATGAGACGCTGCCTCTCACGAAAGATGGGCATGTAAAAACCAAAAAAGTACTCCACCTTCTTAAAACTCATATGCAAAAGTTGCCTAAAGAAGATGTTGGCCAGATACTTTACTCTTTTTTTGAGACCTCGGGACTTTTAGCATATTATCTTGATCCAAAGACTCTCCAAACTGAAGCACAAGCAGAAAATGTTGCTTCATTTTTCAACAGACTTACATCATTTTCTAATTCACAAAAGGATGCTTCTGTTTTTGCAGCTGTTGAATGGCTAAATATGGCAATTGAGATGGGAGAAAGTCCATCAGCATCAAACATTGATACAAATAGTATTGATGCAGTGAATATCCTCACAGTGCATTCAAGTAAAGGTCTCGAATTCCCAGTTGTTTTTGTTGTAAGCCTAGTAACGCAGCGATTTCCTGGTAGGGATCGTAAGGAGCAGATTCCAGTTCCCCAGGAACTCATCCGAGAAAATCTTCCAGATGGAGATGAAAATCTGCAGGAGGAAAGACGACTCTTTTACGTCGCGATGACTCGGGCAAAATCGCATCTTTACCTAACTGCAGCACTACTTTATCCAGGTGGAAAAAGGGAAAGAAAACTTTCACCATTTATTACAGAAGCCTTAGGAGATGAGGAAGTTGTCAGGATACTTGAGCAAAACAAGCATGTAAAAGATTCTTCTCAACTTTCACTTCTAGAAATTGCCAATGATGTGGCAGCAAATACATCACCAAAGACAGATAGTAAAGCAACCAGGATCACAAAGCCTATCACCTACATTTCCTATTCGCAACTTCAGACCTTTGATGTCTGCCCTCTGCACTTCAAACTTCGCTATATCCTCAATGTGCCATCAGCCCCTTCTCCCGCATTAAGCTATGGAATAAGCGTACACAGTGCTCTCAGAGACTTCTTTTTTGCAATGACAACTACACAAGGCACTAGCGCATCTGCGATTGAGGAAATGCTCAAGAAGAACTGGCTAAATAAGGGTTACTCTAGCAAATCGCATGAGGAAAAAGCTTATGACCAAGCATTGAAGATGCTAAGAACTTATGCAGCTGATGCGCTTGTCCAAAAGCCCAATACGATTGGAATTGAGGTACCTTTTCAATTTTGGCTTAATAAAGTAAAGGTGGGTGGACGAATTGATAGAATTGACCAACTCCCGAATGGTGAGATTGAAGTGATCGATTATAAAACTGGACCAAATGCACCTGATGAAAAAAAGTTAAAAGATGATTTCCAGCTCACATTCTATGCACTCGCAGCAAATGAGGTAAAGTCTGAAGTATTAAACAGAGATCCCCAAAATGTTACCCTATCACTTACCTACCTTGAACTAGGCAAGACATTCTCAACTAGACGAACGATGGAAGATCTTATTACGGCAAAAGAAAAAATTCTAACGAAAATTGAAGAGATCTCTCAAAGTGATTTTGAGTGCAGCCGAGGGATTCTCTGCAAAAACTGTGAGTATTCAATGATCTGCAATTCGAGTTAGATAGTTTGACTTATAGTATTTATTTGCCTATAATCAGTTGGTTAGGAAGGTGGATCGCTACTCCGATGTAACATCGGAGAGGAAAGTCCAGACAGGTGTATATTGGGGACGGAGTGTAAGCTCCGACTAGAAACCCCGATTTAATCGGGGTGAATAGCTAGTGCTTGGCTCATTTACCTACACATATGAGCTTGGACAGGTATTGAATTGACAATATCTGAGAATAACAGAGACGAGTAGGTGTGAAACGGATAATCCTCCCCACTGCAACCTCCGAACGTTGCGCATTCTCTATATACGAGAGCAACAATGAGAGGGCATCGCGCCTAAATGGCGGATATATGATGATATTAATATCATTAATAAGATAGATTGCGATCAACTCGCCATACTCGAAAGAGTAGAACGGGCAAACAGAATCTGGCTTACTACCTTCCTAATAAAATTATCTAATTACCTTCTTAAATGTTTTCCCAGGAGTAAAACCAGGAGCTTTTCGAGCAGCAAGGGTAATTCTCTCCCCAGTCTTTGGATTACGACCTACTCTTTCAGCTCTTGTTCTCACGCTAAAAGTCCCAAATCCAGTTAGAACCACCTTTTCCCCTCTTTTGAGAGAATCTCGAATGGTGTTCAGTGTTGTTTGAACAGAATCGCGCGCAGCCTTGTGTGTAAGATTTGATTTCTTAGCAACAACTTCAATTAAATCTTTTTTTGTCATGCACGATCACCTCCCTCCATTATATTTCTAATGTTAAAATCAGAATTGGGAATATCTCGAGCTATTGTAAGAGCAGAGATGGAGCTAAAGTGAAGATTGATTGAGCAGTAGGTAAAAATCAAGATTAGATTTACAGTACAAGGAAAACGAAGGCTTGTCAAGAGATTATTCTGCTATATCAAGCTAAATGACTATGAGGTGTGTTCTGGATAGACAGAGCGAAACTCTCGAATAGCTGTAACTTTTACCTCGCCTGGAACTGCCAATGCACGACTCACTTCCTCCTGAATCTTCTTAGAAAGAATCACAGTCTGAGCGTCATCAAGCTTACCAGGATTAATAATAACTCTTAGTTCTCTACCAGCCTCAAACGCATATGCATCCTCAACGCCCTCATAGCGCTTTGCTATCTCCTCCATCTCCTTAAGTCTTTTACCATAGTTCTCAACGTCCTCATAACGTGCGCCTGGTCTTGCGCCGGAGATAGAATCAGCAATATGAACAATGATTGACTCTACAGATGAAAATGGCTTGTCTTCATGATGCTCTGCCACGCAGTTAACAACTGTTTCTGGAAGATTGAATTTATTGAGATACTCAACTCCTAATTTAACATGGCTCCCATCACCCTCAATAACTTTCCCAATATCATGGAAGAGACAACCCAGTCGAACAACATCAACATTTGCACCCATTTCTTGAGCAATATGGATACCAATCTTAGTCTCCTCAAGCGTATGGACAACAAGGTTCTGGCCAAATGAGGTTCGGAACTTAAACCGACCGAGCGTTGAGTATATTTCTGTTGGAAGATTAAAAACACCAACTTCAGCTGCAAGCTTTTGGCCCTCTTCAAACATTACCTTTTCGACCTCTTTCTTGGTCTGCTCAACAACTTCCTCGATCCTAAATGGTTGAATTCGAGTGTCAACTAGTAATTTCTCCAGAGAAAGTCTTGCAACCTCGCGCCTGACTTGATCAAAAGATGAAAGTCTAATAATACCTTCCTCGTCAAGATCGACGTCAACTCCAGTAGCCTGCTCAAATGCGCGAATATTTCTACCTTCTTTCCCGATAATTCGTCCTTTAATCTCCTCATCTGCAACCTTAATAACAGAAACTGTATATTCTGCAATATAATCGAGAGCCCCATGACGCATTGCATCTACGACAATTTCTCGTGATCTATGAGACGCAGTAGCCTTTGCCTCTTCTTCCTTTTCCTTGATGATCTTAGCCATCATCTGAGTAGCGTCTTTTTCTGTCTCCTCAAGAAGAGACTTTTTAGCTTCTTCGCGAGTTAACCCAGAGCTTTGCTCAAGCTTCTTCTTATACTCTTCTCTCTTTTGCTCAAGAACTTCAGCTTCTTTTTCAAGCTGCTCTTGCTTTGCTTCAATTTTTTCTTGTCTCTCTAGAAGTTTTTTCTCAAGAGAAAGAATATCGTTTTGATTTAAGTCTGCCATATATTTTAAGTTAACGAAGAAAAACCACAACGGTCTGTGTGGTTAGATAGTTCGAAGATGTGTGGATGAAATAATTCTCATGGTTCACATCGTAACTGTTCGTTACTCCCCATCATTATACTTTTTTTCAATATGTTCGTCAATTGCCTTTCGAATAATGTCCCATCCGAATCCTTTCCCTATCAAATACCTCCCCAGCTTCTCATACTGCTCTTTGGGGGGCAGTCCCTCAACTCTTTTTAACCGCTTGAGTACCAACCCTTTTGCCTTAGTAAGGTCATCCATTGGCTCATCCGTTACCTCATGAAAGATCTCTTGAATAATGTCATCTTTGATTCCTTTCTGACGAAGTTCCATTGTGATCAACCGATCACTTTTTCCCTTAAAACGAGTTCTTTGCTCACGCCACCATCGTGCAAATGTAAGATCATTGAGAAACTTCTGCTCTATGAGTTTAGAAATGATTTCATCAATGAGAAATGGGTCTATCTTCTTTTTAGTGAGGTAATCTTTTAATTCTTTTGAGGATCTAGGCCTTCTTGCCAGATGACCAACTGCGAGGTTGTAGTATTTTCCAAAATGCTCAGTCACTTTACGAGTCTGATGGGGCACTCTCGGCTTCATCTTCCGACTCTTCCATACCGACAGCAACAGGCATATCTCCAGCCTTACTCTTTGCCATGATCTCTACAACGATCTTCTTTGATTCTTCCTGATTCTCCTTAAGCCAATCAATAGCAGCTACTTTTCCTTGACCGATAAGTAGATCGTTATAGCGGAAGAATGCACCTGCTTTTGTGATGACTCCCATCTCAACTCCTACATCCAAAATACCACCCTCTCTTGAAATACCTGTACCAAATACATCAAACTCAGCCAGACGGAATGGTGTAGAGACCTTGTTCTTCACGATCTTGACTCGATGCCTTGAGCCGATAGCTTTATCACCATCTTTAATGGTTTCAATTTTTCTGATATCCATGCGAACAGAGGCATAGAACTTTAGCGCTAGACCACCAGTGGTCGTCTCAGGATTTCCAAACATCACGCCGATCTTTTGTCGCAACTGATTGGTGAAAATGACAACGGTCTTTGATTTGGAAATAACTCCTGTAAGCTTACGCAAAGCTTGAGACATAAGGCGAGCTTGAAGACCCATAACTGAGTCACCCATTTCTCCCTCAATCTCAGCTCGAGGAACAAGTGCTGCAACTGAGTCGATAACAAGAACATCAATGCCCCCACTTCGCACTAAACTTTCAGCAATTTCAAGAGCTTGCTCTCCTGTATCTGGCTGAGATATCAATAGCTCATCCAGTTTTACTCCAATGCGCTCTGCCCAAATTGGATCAAGGGCATGCTCTGCATCGATAAATGCTACTACGCCACCATGCTTTTGTGCTTGAGCAATTGTTGAGAGACAGACTGTGGTCTTACCTGATGCTTCAGGTCCATAGATCTCAATAATTCTTCCACGAGGAAGACCGCCAACGCCAAGTGCAAGATCAAGTGGGAGACAACCAGTTGAGACAACAGAGATATCTAACTTACCTGCAGCATCACCAAATCGCATGATAGATCCCTTGCCATACTGCTTTTCGATTTGATCCATCGCCATCTTGATAGACTCCATTTTTTGTGCGTTATCAGTCTGCTGCTCAATTACTGCGGTGGATTTTGCGTTAGAGGATTTTGCCATAAAGTACCATTAACTATAGAAAGGATTCGAGTAAATTACAAGTAGTCCTATTGATACAAAAGGTATCACGAATTTTGTCGGGGATCGGAGAGTTGAACTCCGGTCTCACGGCCCCCAGCCGCGAATTCTACCGTTAAACTAATCCCCGCTTGATTTAAAGATTCTAGCAAACTAAGTCCCTTTTTCCAATGCGACTGTTGCAATACGGAGATATTCATCTATAATCCATTCAGCTATATGGCAAAAGAGACAGGGGGAGTTGATCACTCCCAAGATCCAACATTCATGGGAAAAAGAATTGAGGACCCAGCACTAGATAATGCAGGCTGGAAAGCTTTAGCTCTTACAACTGAAGCAGCAGCAAAACTTCGATTAACAAAGGTCGAAGGAGCACTCCCAGAGGAGGGGCCTGGACTAGTTTTCAGTAATCATGTGAATTTCCTTGATATCTTCATTCTTCCATGGGTAGCAACCAGGACTGCTGATCGATCACTACGAATTGTCTCCAAAGATGTTCTTATTCACCCAGAAATTGAGGAGGATAGACGAGTATTAATTAGAACTGGAAAAATCACAGAAGATGAGGTGCTGGCAAATGACGGACAAATTCATCCATATGATGATCAAGATTCAGATGCTAGTGACGGTCCAAAAACTCCATCTCTTATTAAGCGAACAGCTGGAAACTTATTAAACTATGCAGGGAATCCAATCCTCATTCACAGAGGTGAACTGGGTTCTGAATTTGTCCAAGAAGTGAGAGAGACTCTTGATTCAGGTCAGCTAGTCGGAATGTTTGCCCAGGAGACCCGCACTCCACAAAACGATATCTCAAATGTAATGCCTGGTCCGGCAATATTACTCAAGAGATACTTCCCAGACACAGATGCCTATGTAACAACAGTTGCTCATCAAGGTCAGCCACTACGTAGACCACAAGTTAGAATAAGCGAACCGTTTACATATAAACAGCTCAGTCCAAAAGGAGATATGACTATTAAGGGATTACAGGGATACATAAAAGACACAATGTATAAGCAACTTGTCAAAGATGTGCCTGACTTGAAAAGATAACAAATTATCTTGGGGTCCAACGGGAATAAATACCAGTTGAAAGTGGACGGGCGTATTTTGATTCTTCAAGAACTAACTCCCCTGTCTCAAATGAACCTCCCCTAAGATGATCTCTCATGACATTCTCAAGCATATATGCAGAAGAAGAGATGGCATAAGCATTTGCGATCACAAAAAGTGGGTCACTTGATAAAAGTTTTGAGCACTCTCGTATAAGATCTGGAAAACTCTTGTCAAAATTCCAGATCTTGCCAGTTGGTCCATGACCATATACTGGAGGATCCATCAGAATGCCATCGTACTTTTTACCCCTGCGCACTTCACGTTCAACATATTCAAGAGCATCATCGATAATCCAACGCACAGGCTTTTCATTTAGTTTTGAGATGTCTTGATTTTCCCTAGCCCAAGATACAGCAGGTCTCGAAGCATCTACATGTGTGACCATGGCTCCAGCACTAGCAGCAATGAGAGTTGCGACACCGGTGTATCCAAATAGATTGAGGATGTTGGCATCTTTTCTCTCACTCAACGATTCATGAATAAAATCCCAATGAAGATGTTGCTCAGGGAATACGCCTGCATGCTTAAATGATGTCAGCCGAGCAAAGAAGGAAATATCTTTATATTTTAATTCCCACTTCTCAGGGAATGCTGATGTCTTTCTCCACCCTTTCTCTTCATAGACAGCATCTGCCTTACCCCATTGATCGTGTGAAAGTTTACGATCCCAGATCGCCTGAGGATCTGGCTTAGATAAAATATATTTCCCAAATCTCTCAAGCCTCTGACCATTGCCACTATCAAGAAGTTCGTATTCACTCCAGCCTTTTGTCTTTAAAATTTGCATAGATGTATGATATCATAGGAAGCATGAAAAGAATTGGAATTTCCCTTGGCGCACTTCTGGCTATCTACGTCCTCGCTGTTGTGATTATCAATTCCACTGGTAAAAAAACAGTCACAACCACTCCGGATCAGACGACATCTCAGACTACAAAAGTCACAAAAAAAGATCTAATCGTTGGCACAGGTACTGAAGCAAAAACTGGAGACACCGTCTCCGTTAACTATAAGGGCACGCTTACAAATGGAAAACAGTTCGATAGCTCATATGATAGAAAAGAGCCATTCACTTTCACTCTTGGAAAAGGCGAGGTCATAAAAGGCTGGGATGATGGGGTGGTTGGAATGAAAATTGGTGGAAAACGAAAGCTCACTATCCCACCAGAATTAGGATATGGCACTAATGCCCAAGGAGATATCCCTGCTAACTCGACACTCGTATTTGAAGTAGAGCTTCTCACTGTTAAATCATCAGGCGATAGTGCGCCAATTGATCCAGCAATAAATCTCTAAACCTACAACATGGAAATCATCTGCCTCTTCCTTCTTCAAGTATTCATACTTTTCGTTCTCTCAAGATTCCTACAGAAATACCTTTCACAATTTATATTCAGCATAACTAAGAGTGAGAGAATAACAGTTTACGCAATGGCTGGATTCTTCTTTATTGGCACAGTTATACATGAGTTCTCACACCTCATAATGGCTAATCTTCTCTTTGTTCATACGGGTAAAATGGAACTACTTCCAAAACTTGAAGGCAATTCTATAAGGCTTGGGAGTGTCGAGATCGTAAAACCAGACCCATTTCGCAGACTCTTAATTGGTGTTGCACCATTTTTGATGGGAACAACAATTATTGTTTTAACTCTTTTTTCGGCCGATTTCTTCGATGCAACTCACACACTGTGGATTGGGATACTCGCACTTCTTATTGTCTTTCAAATTGGCAACACTATGTTCTCTAGTAAAAAGGATATGGAGGGAGCGTCGTTCTTTCTCGTTCTGATCATTATCATTGCTATCACACTCTATCTTCTAGGATTTAGAACTTCACTCGAACAAATTAACGGCATTATCCCATCCGAACTGCTAAGACTTGGAGACCTTGGCAGTAAGTATCTACTCATTCCAATCGCAATTGACGTAGCTGCAATAGCTCTACTCTTTTTTGGTATCAAACTCATAGGTAGGAAATAGTTTGCCAAAAAAAGACGCATCTACTACAATGTGCAGACTCCTATGCATATAAATGTACCTGAAAAAAAGCAACAGCGTTTTCTTGTTGCATCGCTTATTTCAAAAGACTCGTCAGTGGATGAGGCTTTTTTTGATATTAAAGAAACTCGAGATTTGATTGATACCTACGGGGGTACAGTCGTGGACTATGCGATACAAAGAAGAGAGGTGCATGCAAGGGGTTCATATCTAGGAAGAGGAAAGGTCGAGGAGATAACTCAAAGCATTAAGGAGAATGATATCGATGTTGTAATTCTCAATGGCATTGTGAAACCAGGCCAGATCTTTGAAGTAAAAACTGACTTAAGTGTTGAGAACCCAAACATCATCGTCTGGGATAGAGTTGACCTGATTTTACAAATATTCTCCAAACACGCGAGTACAACTGAGGCAAAACTTCAGATTGAACTTGCTGCAATGAGGCATATGGGTCCAAGGATCTATGACATGGGATATGTTCTATCACGACAAGGTGGAACTGTCGGAACAAGGGGGATTGGCGAAACAAATACAGAGCTAATGAAAAGACACTGGCGTGATCAAATAAAAAAGACACAGGACAAAATCAACAAACTTGAATCAGAAAAGAAATTCCAACTTGAAAGACGTCAGCGAAATGGTGCTGTGAATATTTCAATAATCGGATATACCAATGCTGGCAAATCCTCTCTTTTCAATTTGCTCACTAATAAGAATAGACTGGTTGAAGATGCGCTCTTTGCAACTCTTGATAGCAATATTGGGAAAATGTATTTACCTGATGCAAAAATGGAAGTCCTCCTCTCTGACACCATTGGATTTATCAAAGACCTTCCGCCATCACTTATTGATGCATTCCAGTCGACTCTGCTTGAATCGGTTTATTCTGACTTTCTCATCCATGTAATTGATGCATCCGATCCTCAAATTGATGTAAAGATAGAAGCTGTGACGCGCGTACTAGAAGAGTTAAAGATAGTAAATAAATACCAAATCTATGTCTTTAACAAATCTGACATGCTTACGCCAGAGGAAAAGCTAGAATTGCAAGAACGCTTTGCAGATAAAGATCCACTATTCATTTCTGTAAAAAATAAGGTGGGAATTGAGGAGATATCTAAAAGACTTTCATTCTCGCTTCAGCAAAAATAATTATTCTTCATCAGGATCTGGAGGAAGGAACTCTTCACCATTTGATTCAGACTTTGGATACTCAGAGGGCTTAAGCCAGTACACATATGTACATCCAGTTGCAACCTTCTTTTCTCGGTCCCATCCAGAAGTAGAACACTTCTTCATTTTTTTACCACTGTTGGTCGTAAAGAGTACTAACTTTTCCCCACAAGATGGACAGTCCTCATCCAACTTTTCAGTAGCTCCATTTATCCATTCAACATAGTCGCAGCCTAGAGCTTTCTTTGTCTCCTTATCCCATGTGGAAGTAGAACACTTCTTCATTTTTTTACCAAAGCGGGTTGTCTGAAGGATAAGCGGTGAACCGCACTTTGGACATTTTTCATCAAGCGCTTCTGGCTCGACCTCAAGCCACTGAACATAGTCGCAACCAGTGTTTGACTTTGTTGCTGGATCCCAGGTGGATGTAGAACATCTTCGAAGCTTACGACCAGTTGCTGTTGTAACAATTTCACTAAGAGGAGAACCACATTTTGGACAGACATCTGATTTAAGTGTATTTTCTTCTGGCATTTCCCGATTATACCTGAAGTGACTCATAGCGTGTCAATAAGAGGAATTAAGAGAGGTCGTCAAACATACGGACTACGCTCAAAATTTCATTAAGAGAGGTCGTCCCACAAGGGGACTACGCTCAAAATTTCATTAAGAGAGGTCGTCCCACAAGGGGACTACGCTCAAAATTTCATTAAGAGAGGTCGTATTTCTCGAGAAGCTTCTTATTACCGTCAATCTGATATTGGAGCAATTCCTGATACGGACCCTTCTCCTGAGCCAACTCTCCTGGACTTCCATGGGAGACAATTTTGCCTTGATCTAGAACTATGATAGAGTCTACGTTCTGAATTGTTGAGAACCTGTGCGCGATAATGATAACAAGTCGATTCTTCATAAGATTCTCGAGTGCATCTTGCACATCCTTCTCAGATTTAGCATCAAGTGATGACGTAGCTTCATCAAGAATAAGAATAGGAGCATCTTTCAAAATTGCCCTAGCTATCTGGATTCTTTGCTTCTGACCTCCCGAGAGTCTTACCCCCCTTTCTCCGACCTCGCTCTCAATCCCTTTTGGTAACTTCATAACAAAATCATATGCATTTGCCAACTTCAACGCTTCAACTACTTCTTTCTCGCTAGCGCCCTGTTTGCCATATGACACATTGTCTTTGATTGTTGAGGAAAAGAGCTCATTGTCCTGAAAAACAAGAGAGATATTCTGTCGCAGACTTGCATAATCTAGCTCTTTATATGAAATATTGTTGATCAAAATATCTCCGCTTGTTGGATTATAAAATTTCAGAATAAGATTAATAATTGTAGACTTACCTGCTCCACTGTGACCAACTAGTGCTACTGCCTTGCCTTTCTTAATTTCGAAACTTACATCTTTAAGAATAGTATCTGACTCATCATATTTAAATGACACATTTTTAAAAGTTATTGACGGATTTAGAATTTTCCTTTGTTTTGGAATTTTTCTAAAGTCCTCCGTTGACTCAAGTCTAAGCACCTCAAAGAACTCCTTAGATCCCGCCTCAGCTCTTTGGATCTGAGTGAGTAGATATGACATCGCAAAAAGTGGAATCCTTGCTTGATTTACTAACTGCAAAATTAGTACCATTTCTCCTATTGTGAGTGTTCTTTGATAGGTATTGTAGAAAACAAGTATATTGATTGCAAAGAGAATAATGTTCAGAGACAGACCTCTCATAAAATCAAATATATGAAATGTCTTACTTTGTCTTGCATAGATAACATTACTTGCGTCAAGATTTTTAGAAACATTTTCAAACTCTGATTTCTCTCGATTAAAGCTTTTTACTAAAGTAATATTACTAATAACCTCCTGCATTCTTCCTCGATTTCTATCTTCAATCTGATTCTTCAAAACCTCTTCTTTCCCCCAGCGCACAGTTGAGTAATAACTAAGTCCTAGGTAAATTGGGAAAAGAATAAATGTAAAAATTGCAATTGGGACATTGTAATAGGCAAGAATACAGATAGTAAATATACTCTGCAAGAGCATTGGGAGGATAAAGTTGGTTGCAGTATTTAGAAAATCTTGAATAGTAAAAATTCCACGAGTAAGTTGGTTTAAGATTTTTCCAGACACCTCTGAGTCAAAGTATGATTGAGGAAGAGTAAGCACTTTATCGTAAAATTTCTCTGTAAGGAACTTTCTTATTCTCCCACCGAAATGATCACCTATCCTATCGCTGACTGTGTTAGTCATCAATCCAAAAAGATTCATGACGAAAGAGATAACAATAAGCAGGATGAGCCTACCAAGATCCCCGCGACCGTTCTGTACTTGACTCACAATTTCATCAACAATGAACTTTGAGAGAAGAGGAGCAACCAATTGAAGCAATGAGGAGAATAGGATTAAGAAACCAATCAGCCATACAAGATGATGAAGCGGCTTTGAAATTCTAATGATACGAATGATATTTTGCATAATTTAATTTCTCTTTTGGAGAGATGATTTTATTGATGAAATCACTTTTTTTGAAACACGATCCAAGCTCTCATCATCAAATGCGCTAAATGTTATGACATCCTTATTCTTCACTGTAAAAAGTTTAAGCTTCTCATCAATCTGGTCCTTCTCCAATAAATCTATTTTTGTTAAAACAATAATTTCTGGCTTTTCTAAAAGTGTCGGGTTATAAATTCCAAACTCTTTTCTCACAGTTTCATAATCTTCATATGGGCTCTGACTTGTGGCATCTATGCAATGTAGTAAAATTCTCGTTTTTTCAATGTGTCTCAAGAATGTAGCGCCAAGACCTTTTCCTGTTCCTGCCCCTTCAATTAGACCTGGGATATCTGCAAGCATCATCCCATCTAGCATTCCAACATTTGGCTCAAGAGTTGTAAAGGGGTAATTTCCAATCTTAGGCTTTGCATTTGTAAGCAGTGAGAGCATAGTACTTTTCCCAGCGTTTGGAAGTCCAACAAGTCCAATTTGTGCAGTGATCTTCATCTCAAGTCTTAATACCTTTTCCTCTCCTGGCTCACCTGGCTCCGCAAACATCGGGGTCTGATTTGTGGCAGACTTGAATTCATTATTACCTCTTCCGCCCTTACCTCCCTTTCCGATTAAGATAACAGATGACTCGTCAACAATCTCACCGATTGAAGTGCCATCTTCCAAAAAAATCTCTGTTCCAAAAGGAATCTTTACATGAAGATCTTGCGCGTTCTTGCCGAAAAGATTCTTTCTCTTCCCAGGAATTCCGTCATCTGCTTTTATGTGTTTTTTATGTTGGAATTGAGAAAGCGCAGTGAGATCGCTAGTACCTACGAAATAGACACTGCCACCATTGCCACCATTGCCACCATCAGGACCTCCGTTTGCCTTCCCCTCGTTGCTTCGAAAAGATACAGAGCCTTTGCCACCATTGCCAGCTGAGACCGTAAGAACAATATGATCTATTAACATACTCGAATTATACTACATGTGAGCACAAATAAGCGGATTTAAGCTTTTTCCTGATTACTGATCACATAGTCAACCATCTGAAGAAGAAGCATATTGTAGAGAATTGCGAGCACTGCAGAAAGTGGATTCTCGTAGAAAGTAAACAGCTGAGTCACGAGAAGCATAACCAATATTGAACCTTTAAAAAATCTATATGCCAATATTTTTGAACGAGAACTACTTAGGATTCCTAAAATAACGAGAGTAAGAGCAACTCCAGATGAGAAGATCTTTCCAGTTTCAGTAAAAGAAAGCTGATCTGCATTATCTCTAAAAATCACCATGACACCCAACGTCAAAACAAGTTGAAGCCCAATCAAGACTATGAAGAACTTATGAAGAATAGCTGACCTAGATCCTCTCAGATATATAGATTTAATAAAGTCTCGTGCGTGAACAAGAAGAGATTTCTTTGGCACCGGAACAGAGTCGAGCATTCGGATCAGTGATTTAAGCGCTATGACAAGCGGATCTTTTTGATCGCTTTTTGAGAGGTACTCAAGAACTCGCTTTTTTTCTTCCTCATCAAGGTCGTTAATGACAACGTCTTTGGTAAGTTCGATCGCATTGATTGTATACTCGGCACTTCGTGGTATTCG
Organism: Candidatus Levyibacteriota bacterium; assembly: GCA_017991775.1. Lineage (GTDB taxonomy): Bacteria > Patescibacteriota > Microgenomatia > Levybacterales > UBA12049 > JACROF01. The sequence goes on from JAGOPV010000001.1 coordinate 87,006, forward strand.
CTTACTAATTAAGCGAGAAAGAACATAAATCAAAACAAAAATGACGTAGAGTATTGCAAATGTTGGCTGATAGAAATAGTTGTTGTCACTCGTAATGAATTTACCTAACTCATCAATAAATGCACCAAAACCAATTCCCCCAAGAATACTTGCAACTCCCATTACGCGCTTTCCCAAGAATGAAAAAACGAGAAAAAGTGCGGCGGCCATAAAAAATCCTCCCCATAGAAGATGTGCTATGTGTAGGCCTGCGCCACTTAGCTGAGGATAATCTGTGATACTTAAAAAGAATCTTATAAAAAATATTGTGGTTATTGATGAAATAAGAAAGATTTCTCGCAACATATCTCCATCAAAATTTTGGATAAAAAGATTCCGTGGAATAAATCGCATAGATATAGTATACACCCACTTGCATTCAAATTACTTTTCCATATATGCTACATTCATAGCCTATGAAAAGTCTGCCCGACAAAGAGGATGTTGGTTCCATGCATCCCAATTCACTTAGGATTTGGGAAGAAATAGTATCCTCAATGGATCAATATACCAATGACAGTCCTAAGTCTAAATTTTATCTACCAGAAGAACTACTAGCGCCAGTCTCACTAGCTGCAATTACTTTTACCCAAATTCTTTACATGCCAATCCCCAACCGCAAGAGCGCTAAGGGATCTAGGCTCTTTGATCTTTTTTATCTTGCTATGACATGTGGGGCACACATCTACCTTAAAGAGCAGCGCATTACTCATGGATATTACCCATATGTAGTACAGACTGATCCAAATATCTTGAGAGAGGTTAGAAATAGTGTTGGAAGGACTCTGACAAATGGAGTTACGGTCGTAGCACCAGCGAGTGAGATCATGCAGATCGTCGTAGACGAGTTAAAGTCAGACATCTACATGAGGCATTTTCTGCTAAAGAATAGAGAATTCAATGTTGAAAAGTTCCACAATCTCTTACCTGCTGCAGTTATGTGGGGGTATCATACCGCAAAAGAACTCGTTCTATTTGAAAATTAAACCCACACTTGATACATACCTCGCTATTACGGAACTTATATATACTTTTTATATAATCAGGCCATGAATATACCCACTATCCCAAAGTTCATTGCTCGGGAGAGAAAATCAGATAGAATAACTCCTTATGGCCCAACTAACGCCTCCTCTGACCTTGATTCTCTTGTTGATTCTTCGCAGCATGCGCTTTTTACAGCAAAAGCTGTTTTTCCTTTTGATCTTTTTCCGGATCAATTAAGTATTGAAGCAAATCAGATTAATTTTTCTAAAAAGAGCTTTTTTTCTACCTACCATATTCAAAGTATACCAATTAAAAATGTCGCAGATGTTCTCCTCCAGACCAGCATTGTCTTTGCGTCCCTAAAAATTATTGATAGTAGCTACATTGAAAATTCTATAAAAATTGATTTTCTAAATAGAGCTGAGGCATGTAAGGCTAGGAGAATAATACAAGGCCTTGTCATCGCAATGAAGAATGGCATAGACACTTCTAAGATAAAAGTGACTGAATTGGCTCAAAAAGTAGAGAAGATTGGAGAAGCACAGTCAATTGACGTTGCTTGATTAGCGCTTTGGAGACCTGTCCGCCATCTGCTTTGCAGAAGGCAATGCAGGCGGGCTGCTTCTTATCTCTTAGGGGATTGTTTCTTTCTTCTAGCTTTTCCACCGGTACCAACCTTGCGTCGTTCACGAACACGTGCATCTCTTGAGAGGAATCCTTTAGCCTTAAGAACTGCGCGGAATTCTTCTTTATCTGTCTTTGCAAGAACATTTGAAATTCCTGCCACAACTGCGTCTAATTGACCAGATGGGCCACCGCCAGCTAATGAAATTGTAAATGTGTACCTATTCTGAGCGTTTGCAACTCGAAGCGGCTCTGTATATCTAAATCTACTAATATCTCCTGGGAAATATTCTGCGATCAGCATACCATTAACGAGGATATCGCCTTTTTTGACCTTTAATTCTTTCCAGGCAAGATCATCCTTAATTGTCTCGTAAAGTCTTACTCGAGCAACTGCCTCTCTTCTTCGGCCAACAGCAAATGCATAGTCTCTTTTGAGAGACTTTTTACTGATTGCTGATGTTGAAACTGGTTCTGTTGTTTTTGCTGCCATAATTACTGTGTTTTGAATTTATCTTGATGCGTATGAGTTTCTGTAGGAAAAACAAAAAGACGTCTGAGCATTCTATCACGAAGCTTATTCTGAGGCAACATACCCTTAACAGCACGTCTTACAATCTCCTCAGGTCGTCTAACTCTAAGATCTTTTAGTGTCTCTTCCTTAAAACCACCTGGGTATCCAGAATGACGCTGATAAAGCTTTTGCTCTTCCTTCTTTCCCGTAACCTTAATGTCTTTTGCATTAATAATTACAACATTATCACCACAGTCAAGATTGCGAACAAAATTTGGCTTACTCTTTCCCATCAGTTCGTGCGCAATTTCAACAGAAACTCTTCCAAGTGTCTTATCTTTTACGTCAATAAGATGCCATTCTCTCTTAATTGACTCCTGTTTTGTTGATTTTGTCTGATTCATTTTGCTTTTTTCTCCTTCTTAGAGGCTGAGATCTTCTTTGCAGCTGGCTTCTTTACTGCAGACTTCTTGACGACAACTGCTTCTGATGCAACTTCTGTCTTAGTTGATTTTTTTACAGAAGAAGCTGGTGCAATAATATCCACCGCAACGAAAGCCGCTTTTTCTACCCATTCAAGAAGCACCATCGATGCATTATCGTTAAAACGATTACCTTTCTTGATAATTCTTGTGTATCCACCATCTCGTGTAGAGAATCGTGGAGCAATGCTTGAGATCATCTTTTTAACAGCAGGGGATGTGAGCTCTGGAGACAAGAGGCGTACTGCCATAACGTTGTCTCTCTTCTTAGCCTTTGTGACCATTTTCTCAACAGAACCTTTGATAGCCTTGGCTTTCTCCTCGGTTGTCTCAATTCTCTCATGCATGACAAGAGCTGAAGCAAGACTTTTAAACATAGCCTTTCTTTCGTTAGTGTCTCTTTTGAAATGTCTACCAAATACTTGTTTTCTCATAATAAAAAAGATATTAGGATGTCTATATTATCTGATACTAAGCGACACGTTTGGCCCCTTACTATCTTTCGTATCCTAATATCTTACTATCCTAACTTAGGCAGGAAATGAAATCCCTTTGTCTTTTAACTTCTCTTCAATTACTGAAATTGATTTGCCGCCCATATTTCTCATTGAAATAAGGTCTTTTCGTGGGGCTTGAAGAAGCTGCTCAACGGTCTCAATTCCACCATTTCTAAGACTATTATAAATTCTTGTTGGGAGATCAAGTTCATCAACTGTCATTCTGTTAAGGCCCGCTGGGATAGAACTATCAACAACTGCTTCCTCAACTGATTCAGCTGATGCTGACGTTGGCTCATAGATCTGAAGGAATGACTTTGTAAGAAGCTTTGCAGCCCTCTCCATTGATTCTCTTGGATCAACTGTGCCATTTGTCCAGATTTTCATAGTTAGCTTATCAAGATTTGTCTGGCGCCCAACGCGTGTTGCTTCAACTGAGAAATTAACTCTTCTGATTGGTGAGAAAATAGCATCTGTTCTCATTAGACCAACAGAACTAGACTCTCTGTCTTCAGATAATGAGTATCCAAGACCTCGCTCTACTGTAACTTCCATCTCGAATTTACCTGTTTTTGAAGCAAGTGCTCCAAGGTATTGATCCTTGTTGATGATCTCAACGCCATTTGTCTCTGTGAAATCACCTGCAACGATATCTTTAGGACCCTTAACTGACATTTTCATGATTGCTGTGTCTTGACCTTCAGGAAGGCGGAGGTTTAATTCTTTAAGATTAAGGAGGAAATCAATAACATTTTCTTTAAGTCCTTCAACAGTTGAGAACTTATGCTTAACACCACCAATTTTAACGGTTGTGATAGCTGCACCAGGAATAGAACTATAAAGAACGCGACGAAGCGCATTTCCGATTGTGTGGCCAAATCCAGGCTGAAGTGGTTCGAGTACAAACTCTCCATATCCATCTGCATTTGTTATTTCTTTAATTGTAAATTGTAATTCGTCCATAGTAATTAGTTCCAGACAATGTATTGTATCATTATCTTGAATAATATTCAATAATCTGTTGTGTATTGAACGGAACTGTAATATCGTCCTTTTTTGGCATTCTTGTCAACTTACCAACTGTGCCTTCTCTTTCGATGAAAGAAAGGAGTTCTGCCTTCTCTGCAAGGATAGCCATAACATCAGGATTCTTCTGAATAGTCGCGTCAATTTCAATTTTATCACTAACTGCTACCTGATATGAAGGGATAGAAACTTTCTTGCCATTAACGAGTACATGACCGTGAGACACGAACTGCCTTGCCTGAAATCTTGTCTTTGCAAAACCAAGCCTATAGACCAAACTATCAAGTCTTGTTTCAAGAAGCGAAAGCATTAACTCACTTGTGTCACCTTTTTCGTTCTCAAGGCGAGTAACAAGTCTTTTGAACTGCTTTTCAAGAACTCCATAGATTGCCTTTGCCTTCTGTTTTTCGCGCAGCTGAATACCGTACTCTGAGAGTCTTCTTCGTGATCTTTTTGCACCATGAACACCAGGCTTGATCATAAGCCTTCTTGCTAATGAAGCAGATGCCTTATCCATAAGGTTGACACCTTCTCGTCTTGCTAATTTATGTTTTGGTCCTGTATATCGTGCCATATGCTTTAGATTCTCCTCTTCTTCTTTGCCCTTGGCCCATTATGTGGAATTGGCGTAATGTCAGTAATAGATGAAATTGAAAGCCCAACAGTCTTAATTGCTCTTAGCGAAGAATCTCTACCTGATCCTGGGCCCTTTACAAAAATATCAACAGACTTAAGACCTTTTTCCTGAGCTTTTCTTGCAGCACTCTCCACAGCCATTGATGCTGCGTAAGGTGTTGACTTTCTTGTGCCCTTAAAACCTGAATTTCCAGACGAACTCCATGAGATAGCATCACCCTTATCATTTGTGATACTAACAAGCGTATTATTGAAAGTAGCTGTAACATACACTCTGCCATGATCAGTCATGACGAGGTTTGATTTCTTCTTTATATTTTTTGTAACTTTTTTAGCTGCCATATATTATTTATTTCTTAGCTGCATCAGTCTTTGCTGCTAACTCTTTCTTAATTGCTCCAATTGTCATTCTCTTGCCTCTTTTAGTACGGCCGTTAGACTTTGTTCTCTGTCCTCGTGAAGGAAGTCCTTTTGTATGGCGGCCACCTCTGTAGCTACCTGACTCCTTAAGTCTTTTAATATCCAAATTAACTTCAGCTCGTAGATCTCCTTCTACCTTAATACCATCAAGCGCTCTAGTAATTCTCTTCTGATCATCCTCTGAAAGATCTTTAACTCTCATCGCAGGATCAATTTCTGCTTGCTTCAAAATTGCACCGACATTACTACGGCCAATGCCATAGAGATATGTTAGGGCGATATCAACTCTTTTTTCTACTGGTATAGTTATTCCTGCAATACGCATAATTCTGTTTTCAGTTTTCTGTTGTCAGTTATTAGATTTCAGACCGAAGACTGAAAACCGAGAACTGATAACCGATCTATCCTTGACGCTGTTTGTGTCTTGGTGTCTGACAAATGATAAATAGCACACCTTTGCGCTTAATCACTTTGCATTTGTCACATCTTTTTTTAACACTTGCTTGTACTTTCATAAATCTCCTAGCGAACTCTATAAGTAATTCGACCTTTACCAGTGTCATAAGGTGTCATTTCGATCCTCACCTTATCACCCGGTAAAATCTTAATGAAGTGAATTCTCATTTTGCCAGCTAGATGGCAAAGGACAATTGACCCATCCTCAAGTTCAACTCTAAACAATGTATTGGGCAACGCTTCTCTAACAATTCCTTCTTTTTCAACCGACCCTTGGTGTACCATAAAATAAATTCAAATCTTGTCGATTTGAGTTCTAATATTATAGCAAAGCAGCCTCAAAAGAGCAACACTATCGGGTTAGGATAATAGGAGCAGTATCGGTTATCAAAATTGAACGCTCAAACACAGCAGAAATACTGTCATCAGCTGTCTTTATTGTCCATCCATCGTCATTTGCGTAGGCGACATCGGGCCCTCCCATGGCATAAATAACCTCGACTGCAATCGTCATTCCAGGCACGAGTTCTGGGGTTTTAGCAATTGGTCTATCCAAAAATCCTGGTACTTCTGGTGGTTCATGCAGCTCTTTTCCGACTCCGTGACCAACGAGACTTCTCACAACCGAATAGCCCTTACCCTCAACAATATCCTGAATAGCTTTTGAAATATGTCCAACTCTGTTACCACCAACTGCCGCCTTTATTCCCTCATCAAGCGCGCGCTTTCCAGTCATAAGAAAATCCTTTACCTCATCTGGGACTAACGAGTCATCTCCAACGATAATGGTATCTGCCATGTCTGTATGAAGTCCATCTAGATAGACGCCCGCATCAACACAAAGGATATCTCCGTCACGTAGAATGTATGGCCCAGGAATACCGTGAACTATGATCTCATTTGTAGCTACACATATACTATGCTTGTATCCCGGAACCTTCATAAATCCAGGTTCGCCACCCTGCTCGCGCATTGATTTTTCAGCTACCTTATCAAGCTCAGCCTCAGTCACTCCTGGCTTTGCCGCAGCAAGTGATTTCTCAAGAGCAATTGCAAGCATATGCCCACCCTTTTTCATACTCTCAATCTCTCTTTCGTTTTTTATGTCAATTTTTTGTTTATTCATGGTTATTAATATATTCTAAGATGATTTCTATCGTTTTGTGCTCATCAATACCTGAGCTATCTACATAAAAGTATCTATCCTTTTCATAGTCCTTTGAAAGGGGGTTAACTTCTCTATTAAAATCATTCGTATCCCGCTCTACTATCTCGGCCAACATCTCCTCGGATGTCGGATGAATTCCTTGCTTCTCATATTGCTTTCGTCTTCTTGAGGCGCGCTCAGATTGACTTGCTGTGAGAAAAATTTTAATTTTTGCCTCTGGATAGACAAAGGTTGCAATATCTTGTCCGTCAATAATGACGACTTTACCTTCTTTTACGAAGCGTTCTGCAATTTCATGCTGCCTTGCGACCATCACATCACGAACGGCCTGCATTGGTGAAACTTTCCCCGCACCGAGTCCAACTTCAGGCGTTCGAATCGCTGAGGTGACATCCTCCCCATCAAGGTAAATTGCTGCTGTTGTGCTCAGTCCTTCGCCTTCATCCAAATCTATGTGAACTCTCTTCAAAACCTCCTCTACCCCAGATACATCAGCGAGTGAGACTCCACTTCTTATACACGCAAGCGCAAGTGCTCGATACATCCCACCCGTGTAGATATTTATCCCCTGAAAGTGGGTTGCTAGAAGCTGAACAATAGTTCCCTTGCCGGCGGCAGCAGGACCATCAATCGCTATAACGTATCCTTGATTCATATTTGTCGTTCACTCTTATGAATATGCTCCATTATTTCATGATGAATTGCTTCCACCTTCTGCTCCCCATCTATCTCAGTCAATTTATGATGATGTTTGTAGTGATCAAGTACTGGCTCGGTTACCTTATGGAAAAGCTCTATCCTCTTTCTCAAGGCCATAAGCGTCTCATCCTCTCTTCCATCAGCCTCTTCTCCTTCTCGATATGATAGTCTCCAAAGTGCTTCTTTGTCAGAAACCTTAAGATAAAAGACATGATCAACACCATTCTCAAATGCCTCTGCCTGATGACTAGTTCGAGGGAATCCATCGAGGATATAGCCCTTCTCGTATTCTGGCCTATGGAGATATTCACTTACGATCTTGAGAGTCTTTTCATCTGAGATAAGATATCCTGCGTTTATAGTCTCCTTTACATAGCGGCCTAATGGGGTATGCTCTCGCGCTAGATCTCTAAAGATATGTCCCGTGGAGAGATAGAGTATGTCTAATTTTTCTGCAAGCAGCTTGCCTTGAGTAGATTTACCAGCTCCTTGAATGCCAATGAGAATTATTTTCATATATAAGTGCCACTTTCTATTTTCTTAGTAGTCCGTCGTAGTTTCTCATGACTATTTGAGCCTCAATTGCTTTATATGTCTCAAGTACTACACTAACTACGATTAGAATACTTGTTCCCCCAAGAACAAGAGTCTGCATTCCAGTTAACCCTTTTGCAATTGATGGCAAGATTGCAATAAATCCTAAGAATATTGCACCCGCAAGCGTAAGTCTAGTCAAAATATAATTAAGGTAAGTAGCAGTCTGAGTTCCTGGTCTTATACCTGGGATAAATCCACCACGCTGCTGCATGTCATCTGAGATCTTTTGGGGATTAAATACGACAGCTGTGTAGAAAAATGTAAAGCCAACTACGAGAAGAAAGTAAAATGCATTATAAAACCATCCATCTGGATTGAACCAGGTAGTAAGAAATTGACCAACATTTATAAGCATGGCATTTTTTGAAGTCATGAAGAAATTAGCAAGAAGTGAAGGAAGTAGCACAAGTGAAACAGCAAAGATAATTGGAATAACACCAGCTTGATTTAATCGAAGTGGAAGATGGGTGGACTGACCACCATACATTTTATTACCTCTCATTCTTTTTGCATAATGAACTGTCACCTGACGAGTCGCTTCATTTACAAAGATAATCGAGACAATTACTGCAAGCGACATTGCCAGGAATACTCCGATACTAATAAGATTCTCAGCTCCACCCGCAACCGCAGTCTGCCCAAGAAGTCCTGGGATCCCACCAATAATTCCTGCAAAAATGAGCACTGAAATACCATTGCCAATGCCACGCTCTGTGATAAGTTCTCCTAGCCAAACTGCAAACATCGTTCCTGCTACCATAGTCAACAGAAATGTGACCAATTCAAGCGGAGACAATGTTGAGACGATCCCTTGACTGCGCAAAAGTGCATACAT